>JBDLWG010000076.1:0-15669 GCA_039804385.1 Bacteroidota bacterium | reverse complement strand
CCATTTTTCTACAAATGTTGCGGTGCTACGCACCTTTTTAGTTTGTAAAATGATTTGAATACCGATAATCATTCTGTGGGTAATGGATAGGGTTGCAACCTCGCCGACCTTGATTCGATACGAAGGCATTTTAGTTCGTTTTGATTTTTTTGATTACAAAAATGCTAAAAATCTTTAAATTCGCTCCTTTTTAAAGTAAAAACCTTTTATAATGGTTAAAAAAGCTTATGTATTTCCCGGACAAGCCGCACAATTTGTCGGCATGGGCAAAGATTTATACGAAAATTCGTCCTTAGCGCAAGAATTGTTTGAACGAGCGAATGCCCTACTCGGCTATCGTATTTCAGACATCATGTTTCAAGGCACAGACGCAGACCTCAAACAAACAAAAGTCACACAACCGTCTGTTTTTTTGCATTCGGTCATCAAAGCGCGTTTGGCGGGCGATCATTTTCGACCTGCGGCGGTTGCAGGACACTCGTTAGGCGAGTTTTCGGCATTGACGGCGGCGGGCAGTTTGGATTTTGAGGCAGGTTTGCGCTTGGTGCAACAGCGCGCACTCGCAATGCAGGCGGCGTGTGAGGCTGTTGAGAGTACAATGGCAGCCGTACTTGGGTTGAGTGATGAGGCAATTGAAAAAATTTGTTTGGAAATAAGCCATGAAACAGGCGGCATTGTCGTTCCTGCCAATTATAATTGTCCTGGACAATTAGTGATTTCGGGCGATGTGCCGACGATTGCGAAAGCGATTGAACGGTTGAAAGCGGCAGGTGCGAAACGTGCTATTGTGTTGCAAGTGGGTGGAGCGTTTCATTCGCCTTGCATGAAACCTGCGGAAGAAGCCTTGCGCGATTCCATTCAACACACGTTGTTTAAAAAACCAATGTGCCCGATTTATCAAAATGTGGATGCAAAACCACACACAGACCCCAAAATTATCAAAGAAAACTTGATTCGCCAATTGACAGCTCCAGTTCGTTGGACACAAATCATGCGGAATATGCTGGCAGACCATATCAATCACATTACAGAATGTGGTGGTTCTGGAACGGTGTTACGCGGTTTTTTCCGCCAAGTGGATAAACAATTGGCAAATGATAGTTTATAATTTTATTATATAATAAAGCATTCGTACAGCCAGAAGGGGGTAAAGGGAGCAAAAAATTTAAAAAATGATTTTTTTGCTCCCTTGAATACTTCTCTTATCCCAAACTTTATAAATATGTCCAAAAATCTTTCCATCGTTTGGAATACAACCCCTGTTTGGAGGCAATATAAATGCGCCCTTGAAAATAAGTAATATCTTGTATGGCTTCAATGCTTTCCGTGTGGAGTCGCCTAAGCCGAATCGTATTACCGTCCACCGTAAAATGATATAAATATTGGTTTTGAAAAACCATCAAGATTTCATTTTCCAGAAAGTGCCAAGTCATATCACTTGCCGAAAAACCAGTGCTTGTAAACGATTTCCATTGGGTCTGCCCTTTAGGTCGGTAGTTATAACTAATGGCATCTCCATCGGGCATTGTTTCACAGCCAATTGAAAATAACGTATCTCTAATATATCCAAATTTACCATAACGCATTGGATATAAATTATTTATGGTATAATTATTTAAATTAAGGCGATAAGCCCTTCCCATTCCTGTTGCCCAAATTTCGGGTTCATCGAACTGTTGCATGGTTGTAAAACTCCATCCTAAAAACGGTTGGTTAGGGGTTGTGGGTATCTGCATCCTGCCTTCAAATTGATACCGAATGCTGTCCGCACTAAGTGTTAATTGAAATATTAAGAAATAATATAAGTGATTAAGGTTGGGGGCATCTTCCACAGGCACAAACATTTTATGGTCGGGCGTTATCATACAAGGCGGCTCCCCATCATTGACAATGCGCCCATAAGGACCGAATTGACTTATATCTATTTTTTTTTGAATCGTAGGATGTTCTCGGGCATAAATCGTCATAGTCGTTCTTTCATAATCTGCATATACGAAAAATTTTTTATTTACAAAAGGTTGTAAATCATTTGAATTGCGTAATGCTATAAATTTTTTTTGAGCTATGACTTGATGTGTTGTATCTAACAACAGCGTGTAATTATTGCCAATTACCATCAATTGACTGGCATCTTTGTAGAATTGATTGGCAATGAAATACGTTCCCATCGTAGCAGGATGCAACTCCCAATGCGCCTTTGCAGGAATCGTTTCAACGATGGGCGTGATGGCTTCATCCTTCTCCTTACAGCTTAGAAAAGAATAAAATGTTATTAAAAAAAATAATTTAAATAAAAAATGTTTCATAATTTGATTATTTTCTTTGAAAAAATAAGATTTCCTTGTTGGCGAATGCTCAAAAGGTAGATGCCTGCTGGTTGATTACCTATTTCAATTTCCATAAAAATATTTTTTTCAGGATAGGTCGTTTCTTGAATCAATCGTCCATTCATATCATAAATAGTCACTATGATTGGTTCTTGAAGTTGTAGATTCGATTGAAGGAGCATAAAACCTGTTGTCGGATTGGGAAAAACATGAAATTGATTTTCTGCTGAAACAGGTAAAAGTTGCTTTTTTTGAAACAAATTAGGATTTAAACGAGCAATTAAAACTTTCGAGCCATAGGCTTCAATGGCATTGCTGGGCGCGTAACGTTGTTCTGAACAAAGGCTATGTGAAAAACTATCCAACTTACAGTTATATTCGATGCCCAAAAAAAGATGTCCTTGCGGGCTTTGATTCATCTGAAAAAACATAAATCCCGCAAGATCCGCTTCAAAATCATTGGTATAAAACTGAACTGAATCGACAATTGCCCCCAAAGGATTCATTCGCTTGATAAAAATTCGTTTTTCCCCATTCGGGTAAGGGGCGCGATAATTGGGATACCGAAACCGATTGGCAGATTGATGGCGTTCATAATGTTGCCCCCCCATGACTAATAAATGACCATCTTTTTCTGTTTTCAATTGATATATATCACTAAATTCGGATGTATTATGCTCTTTAAACCAAACCAATTGCCCTTTTTTCGTCACCCGAACCAAATAAGCTTTTTGAGTACTACAACCTCTATCTTGACTCTTAAATGTACCAATTTCCAATTGTCCGCGATACTGTCCTGCAATATACATATCCCCATTTTCCGCTATGGAAAGTGCCGTACTTGACATCAAATCCGTACAATGTATCGTAGCAATAGAATCCATTTGACCTTGTGGTGTAACACAGTAGAGCGTTGTGCGCCACCGCATGTAAGCGCATGAACTGTATGTATTTCGAGTGCCATCACTCATTAATAGCCAAAAATTATCATGTATATCTATTTGAGCATCAATGATAGTTG
Source organism: Bacteroidota bacterium (assembly GCA_039804385.1). Lineage (GTDB taxonomy): Bacteria > Bacteroidota > Bacteroidia > Chitinophagales > Saprospiraceae > JAAFJT01. The sequence continues at coordinate 12,321 of JBDLWG010000076.1, read as the reverse complement.
AACCAAAACTACCTAATAATTGAGTTTTATTGGATGAAATGACTTGCAATGGTTTACCTGCACTATCAAATTTAAAAACAAATTGTTTGCTTCCAGTTTGCGTTGCCAAACTATCGAAAATTAAGGGACGATAACCGCGTTGTGAGCCGACTATATAAATCTGCTCTTGGCTATTGACCCAAATGCCCTGTGGTTCATTATCATTAGACCAAAAAGTCGGCGAAGCCAATTGATGCCAAATTTTATTCCCACTGGTATCGAATTTAGCCAAATAAACATTGGCTTGAGTCGTTCGAATGGAGTCTTTGCCAAGCCAACCTTGTTGAAAAAACGTTCCTGTCAAATAAAGATTTCCTTTATGTAACGCCATTCGATGTCTTCGGGGTTTTAAATGTACTGCATAAGACCCTAATGTTTGAACCCATTTTAGGATTCCATCATGTGTATATTGAGCGATAAAAGCGTCCTTTGAGCGATTTTCATCAGGAATGGTGCGCGAATTTTCTTGAAAGTGCATCGGTAAACGGTCAAAACTGCCTAAAACATAGACAAAATGACTATCGGATTGCATTTGGATAACCGAAATATTATTGTGTCGGAAATAATCATTGCGCGAGCCAATATTATCATACCATGCTAAGGATTGGGCAAGCAGCGCGTGAAACTGGAATAGCCATACAACAGTTGTAAAATGTTTTAATTTCATATCAAATTTTTTTTGAATGATATTGTAAAATGAGTTAAATTTTAACAAAATTACATTTTTACGAATCATATTTTAATTTTTATTAACACTTTAACAAAATTTTAATAAAATATGGAAATAAATAGATTATTGCATCATACCTTGTAGTCAAGCAAATGTATTGATAAGCATTATTTTAATAAAATATTTTATATGAAAAATTTAATTACAATGAATCGTTCTACTGTTATTGTTCTAAGTTGTGTTTTGGCGATAATCGCCAGTTTTTTGACTTTAAAAGCGGCTTACTTTCTGGGTGCGGCGTATCGATTGCCTGCTGCGGGCGTTCGATTATACGTGCATAATCAAGCGGATTTAAACATCGATTCGATTTTTATCAAAACGCAATACCTTGATTATCAATCTTCTATGAAAATTGCGCCCCAACAAACAACCTTTATTTTCGTTCCACAACAGAGTGAAGGCAGTTTTTTATTATCCATTAAAACGAGTAAAGGGGAACTTTTAACCACTCATTACACTTATGTAGAAGCAGGTTATGTTGTACATGACACCCTTTTTAATCATACAATTTCAAATCGAAGAAAATGATAAAACATTTTATAATTGGCTTATTAACCTTTTTTCCATATTTAATCTTGGCACAAACCATCATTACAGGCGTGATTGAAGGCAATCAAACTTGGACAGCCGCCGGTAGCCCCTATCAAGTAACGGATGGGATCTTGAAATACGGTTCAAAATTGACCTTAGAAGCGGGTACAAAAGTGGCGTTTAAAAATGAATTTGCTTGTGCGGGAGCCATTATTTCAAAAGGCACTGCACAACAAAATGTGATTATGACAGGCAAATTAAGCCTGAAATCCAAAAAAAATGTTGAATTTAATTACACCGAATTACAAAATTTCCACCTTGAAACGGATGCCGACATTGAAATGAACCACGTTTCTGCCGAAGAATCGGTCATCATTGGCTACAATTTGTTGATTAAAGACAGCGAATTTCAAGGCGGTAAATTAGAATCAAGGGCATGGATCAATCAATTTTCAATGGAAAATTGCAACTTGGATGGGTGTGAAATAGCGGTTTCTGGGAAAATTATTTGGAAAAATAATATATTTGACCGTTGCAATCTGCAGACGGGCAGTGAATCGTTCCGAATTACAGGTAATACATTCAAAAATGCGATAATTGGACTCCATATTGGGGGCAGTTCAAGAGGCTCCAATACATTGATTTCCAATACTTTCGAGGATAATAAAACGCATATTGAAATGTACATTACAGAAGGATATGAACAAAATATGCGGGTTGAAAACAATATTTTTGGCAAAGCAACCTCAGCGATTCAAATTAAAGGTTTCCGCAAGACGAGCAGAGATGGCAGGCATTTAGGCGATAAAGTATCGGTTCCATTTAAAAATAATTATTGGGATAATCGCTCTGCAACGCAACTGCAAACAGACATTATAGATGCAGAAGATGATATAAAATTAGTGGCAACCATTGTTACGGAGCCTCAATTAAGTGAAAAACCAGTTATGAAAGTCATTGATAATCAAAAAGATAGGATTACAATGCCTAATGTACCACCCATCTTGAAACAATTGCATGACCCTATTATATCGCCTATGGTAGAGTGGATCCTTAAAGTTGGAGGGATAGTGTTGCTTGGGTTTTTCATCCAATATTTGACTAAAAAAATATAGGGACTTTACGTAAGTGTTCGTAAAGTCTCGTAAAAGAGGGGGACTTTACGAACACTTACGTAAAGTCCCCCTCTTTTACGGGACTTTACGTAAGTGTTCGTAAAGTCTCGTAAAAGGGGACTTTACGAACACTTACGTAAAGTCCCCCTATTCCAATCACCGTTTTTCGCGGATTTCCTTCAATGCGCGTTCAATAATGGCATCTTTCCCTTCCAATTCTTCTTTCGCACCCGTAGAAACACGAATATCAGGCGCAACACCAAATTCAATATTGAAACCATCAGGCAATGTCGCATAAGTTGCTGAAAAGCGATACTGCCAGCCATTTGGCAAATCCGCCGAAACGGGCAAGCCACCGCCGCCACCCGTATTGTCACCTATCAGCGTCACATTTGGTAAATGTGACATGAATCCTGCAAAAAAATTGGTCGCGCTATAACATCCCCGATTCGTCAAAACCATCACAGGCTTCGTGAAAGGTACAATACCTTTACGCGGTTGCGCATAAAAATCTATCTTTTTAGCAAAATCAGTATGTCCTACTCCATTTTTTACCCAACCATAACCCACCAACGTTTTATATTTGACAAATCGACTCATCCATTTGAAAATATTCGCCATCGAACCTCCGCCATTGTCGCGGACATCGATAATCATCCCTTTCATCGGGCGAAATCGTTCAAAAATATAATCTAAATCGGCTTCCGAAATCGGCATGCCAAAAGAAGGATACCGTACATAACCAATCGAATCAATAATTTTATTTTGCAAAGCACCTGTTATCCGAAAATTTTGTTGGAAATATTGGCGTTGTACAAAATTTTGATTAAAATTATCTTCATAATTATCACGCCATGACCAATTCCGCGAACGGTCAAACGAGCTTGTCAAATTGACATGTCCATCTTTCAATTCGTACAACATCTCCGATAAAACATTGAAAAGGGCATCTTGCGACATCGTGTCTTGCACGCGGAAGCGATAACGGCGGCGCATCGAATCCCAATCAATTTTTTTATATTCAAAAAAAGAATATTTTTCATCGATGGTTTGCCACATCAAATCAAAACAATTTGTAGGCGTATTCAGTGGTTTTGAAGGCATCATAAAACGGCTGCATGATGTTATAAACATTAAAAAGCATAATGCCGCCAAAAAATTCAACGATTTCATAGTGTGATTAATTATCAAGTTTAAGCATTCCGCAATAATTTTAAGATATTGCGTGCGCCGTTCAAGGTTTTTACATTTTCTCGAATTAAAATCAAGTTTTTAGCGGTTTGCCGCAGGGTCATTTGTTTGCTCGCGCCCGTTTTTTGGATGAATTGAAACACCTTTTTAAAACGTTCTGTTTCGTAAAAAGGCGATTGTGGATTGCCCACAAAATAACATTTCAATTGCCCATTTTTCAACATAATGCGTTCAAAACCAAGTAGTTTTGCATCCCACCTCAAGCGCAAGCCATCAAATAATTCATCCACTTGATGTGGGATTTTGCCAAAACGGTCTTTCAATTCGTTCCTAAATTTTTCAATTTCTGCCTCATTTTCGATTGCGTCCAATTGCGTATATAAACTCAATCGCTCCTGCGTTTGATGCACGTATTCTGATGGAATGTGCATTTCAATATCGGTGTCAATAATTACATCATAAACAAATTGTTTATCTTTTCCTGTTTTTTCCAATTCTTCTTGAAACAAATCTTTAAAATCACCTTGTTTTAATTCTAAAATGGCTTCTTCCAAGATTTTTTGATAGGTTTCAAACCCAATATCTTCCATAAAACCACTCTGTTCCGCACCTAACAAATTACCCGCGCCGCGAATGTCCAAATCCCGCATCGCTATCTGAAATCCACTGCCCAAATCAGAATATTCTTCCAAGGTTTCCAATCGTTTTCGCGCATCTGCCGTCAACACATGCACGGGCGGACACAGCAAATAACAATAGGCTTTCCGATTCGACCGCCCTACCCTACCCCGCAATTGATGCAAATCGCTCATCCCAAATTGATGTGCATTGTTGATAATCATCGTATTTGCGTTGGAAATGTCAACGCCCGTCTCAATAATATTGGTGCAAACCAACACATCATACCGCCTATCCACAAATTCGGTAATCACTTTTTCCAATTCGTCCGCTTCCAATTGTCCATGTGCCGCCGCAACATCCACCGAAGGACACATCGCCCGAATCGAAGCGGCAATATCAGGCAGGCTTTTCACGCGATTATGCACGAAAAAAACTTGCCCGCCCCGACTTACTTCTTCTTCAATTGCTTCTTTTATCAATAATTCGTTATACGTATGTATTTCAGTTTGAATTGGTTGTCGATTTGGTGGTGGCGTACGCATCACGGAAAGGTCACGCGCTGCCATGAGCGAAAATTGTAATGTTCTTGGAATCGGCGTAGCCGTCAAAGTTAATGTATCTACATTGGCTTTGAGGTGGCGAATTTTTTCTTTGGCAGCAACCCCAAATTTTTGTTCTTCATCGACAATCAACAATCCTAAATCCTTGAAAGCCAAATCTTTACTCGTCAACGCATGCGTTCCAATGATAATATCAATTTTACCCGATTTCAAATGGATTAAAATATCTTTGCGTTGCTTGGTTGTTTTAAAACGACTCAAATAATCGACCGTTACTGGAAAATCGGCAAATCGTTCTGTCAAGGTTTTGTAATGTTGTGCTGCTAAAATGGTGGTTGGCACGAGAATCGCCACTTGTTTCCCTGCCAAAACAGCCTTGAAAGCTGCCCGAATTGCCACTTCCGTCTTGCCAAAACCCACATCACCGCAAATTAACCGATCCATTGGATACGGTTTTTCCATATCGCCTTTCACATCTTGCGTCGAAGCATATTGGTCAGGCGTATCCTCATACATGAAAGATGCTTCTAATTCATTTTGCAAATGCTGGTCAGGTGGAAACGCAAATCCTTTTAATTCACGCCTTTGTGCATACAACTTAATTAAATCTATCGCAATCTCTTTTAATTTTTTCTTCGTAGCGCGTTTGAGATTCGTCCAAGTATCGCTGCCTAAACGATGCAATTTCGGCGGCGTACCGTCTTTACCGACAAATTTAGCAATTTTATGGAGTGAATTGATACTCACATATAATAAATCATTGTTTTGATACATCAATCGCACCGCTTCTTGGATTTGCCCATTGATATTCAACTTTTCCAAACCCGAAAATTTGCCCACACCATAATCAATATGCGTTACAAAATCGCCAATCGTCAAGGTTTGCAAGACGTGTCGCGTAATTTGTTCGGCTTTCACGAAACCGCGTTTCAAACCCGCCCGATGATAACGGTCAAAAATTTGATGGTCTGTATAACACGCAATTTTTAAATCAACATCTATAAATCCTTGATAAATCGCATTTTGTATCGGTTGCACTTGCACTTTTGCATTCAAACTTTGGAAAATCGAAAACAATCGCTTGATTTGTTGCGGTTGATTGGAAAGCAAATAATTGGTGTATTTCGACGACGCATTTTCATGCAAATTCTGAATCAGTAAATTAAAATTTTTATTAAAACTTGGTTGCGGTTTGGCGTTGAAATGAATGGGTTTTATGGGCGTATAATGGTGAATTTGAGATACTTGCATATGATATAAAACCATATCAAACATTTCCAAATCTTGCATCGCTTCTATCGGGCGAATAAAAGCGCGGTCATCAAAAAAACGTTTGACATCCGCAATCTCATGAAATGAAATTTTATTCATCGCTTCTTCCGCCCGTTCAAAACAAATTTGCCATTTTTCTAAGACCGTTTGAGGGTCATGTGTCCAAACGACGGCATTTTGCGGCAGCGTTTTAAAAAAAGAAACTTTTTGTTCTTGCTTAAAATGGGTGTGAATATTCGGAATGATTGAAATTTTAGACACATTTTGTTTTGATAATTGAGTGCTTGGGTCGAAAATGCGAATGCTTTCAACCTCTATATCCATCAATTCGATGCGATAGGGCAATTCATTTCCATAACTAAACACATCGACAATCCCGCCGCGTACTGAAAATTGACCAGGTGTCGTGACAAAATCAACGCGTTGAAACCCATATTCAAGACAGATTTCAAAGAAAAAATCAATTTCCAAAATCGCACCACATTGAATATCAATACGTTGTGTATTTAAAAAAACAGGTGCAATCACTTTTTCAAACAACGCTTCAGGATATGTGACAATCAACGGAACGGACTGTTTCGGGTTATTTGACATTTGCGTCACCTGATCCACAATCTCCGTTCGGACAGAGGCTTGCGCAGGTACGATTTCTAAAAAATATTCCCAATTTTTACAAACATTTCGTTTGAAAGAAGCGGGCAAAAAATGGACTTTTCGATGCGGCAACAAGGTTTGCAAATCATTTTGCAAATAAGTTGCTTCATCAAAATCCGTTGCCACGATTAAATGCACCCGCGCCAACGATTGAACGCTCGCCGCCAATACAAAAGCCATTTGCGCACCCACCAACCCAGTCAATGGCACACGCAAAGGCGCATCTGATTGATTATCAATCAGTTGGGTCAACAATTGCACTTGTTTAGACCCTTGATATTTGGATAATAAAGTATCTAACGTTTCCACCCTGCAAAGGTAAATATTGACATGGAATTATAGTTTTTTGTTCGTGTAAAATTTTAAAGGAACAAGCGCGACAAAACGAAATAAAAGATTATCTTTGTGAATAGAAAGCATTTTTAAATCAAATATTCCTTGATATGACTTATATTGTTAAACTTTTAGACCCGCGTGCTCAGTCTTTATTGGAGGCTTTAGCAACGATGAATCTGGTCGAATTGGCTAAAACGCCTGAACTATCGCTCCCAATACCCATCAAACGCGATAAACGTTCTGTGCGCAAAGCAGCCCAATTGGAGGGTATCGCCGAATCCCTTCGAGAGGTAAAAGCGCATCAGCGCGGTGAAATTGAATTGCAAACGCTTTCTGAATTTTTAAAAGAATTGGATTAAACAATGGTAAATATTATTCCAACCCATCATTTCAAGCGTCAATTTAAGCCACTTGCTAAAAAATATCATTCTTTAAAGGCAGAAATGGCTCTTTTAGGCGAATCTTTGATGGAAAATCCATATCAAGGAGTGCCATTAGCACGCGGTGCTTTTAAAATCCGACTGGCGATTGCCTCTAAAAACAAAGGTAAAAGTGGCGGTGCAAGGATCATTACTTGCCTACGAATAGACCCCGACACCATTTACCTGATTGATATTTACGACAAATCAGAACAAGCTGATATTTCTGATAAAGAGCTCAATGCGCTTATAGACGACATTGATGCTGAACATTAAAATCCTCGTTTTCCGATAAAATCAATTTTTATCGAAAAATTAGGGGAATCGTTTGAAATAGGATGCTTATGATTTCAAAAATTGCAAGGATGTTTTCAGACGAAGAACTCAAAAAATCCTTACAATTCTTGAAATCATAAGCATCCTATTTCAAAAATTTTCCAAAGCGGAAAATGTTGTGTATTAATTAAGTTTCGTCGCGCCCATTCCTACTTTATCGCGAATATATTGTTGATTATCACAATATTGCAATAATTCATTTTGAATGAACGCATGAACTTCATTTTCAATATGAGCAGGATATAACAAGTGTGGATTGGGACCCGCATCTAAACTAAAATAAACAGGCAGTTGCATTACCTTCCGCCAAGCTCGCAATAACTCAATGATTTTCAACGTATTAGGGTGCATCAACGTAAACGATGGACTGGAAGTCATCATCAAAGCGTGCAACGTAAACGCTTCATCTTCGGCAATCGTACCAAATTTTTCAATATCGCCTGTTTCCATCGCTTTCAAAACATCCGTCATTCGAGTCCGCGCTTGTGCGTAACGCCCTTTTGCATACACATTTTGTTCCATCAAACCATGTCCTGCCCGACTCGAAATACTTTTTTCGCGTTTGCTGACAATCAAAATATCGTTGCGATACGTGTGAAAAACGGGATGCACTTCCTCTTGATACGGCACCGCATATTTGTCCGATGAACCATACACCTCTTTGCACTTGCCCCAAACCGCCGCCACAGGGTACACCGACCGACACGCACTCCCAGAACCCAAGCGCGCAAACATCGAAGCGCGTTTTAAAAAGTACGATTCAGCCTTTTTGGGGTGTTTCCCAACCGCCAAATCGCGTTCCATCGTCGTCAAACAAAGTCCCAAAGCACTCATCGAAGACGCAGAGGACGCAATGCCCGCCGAATGTGGAAACGAATTATGCGATTCAATTTTGAGGTCATAATCGGGTAAAAAAGGCAATGTATCATATAAACTCGTCAAATATTGAGCAATTTTAACGCGAAAAGGTTCATTAGACTTGCCTTCAAAAGCAAAATCAACCGTAGAAGCCTCCTTTTTTTTAGGCTGATAGCTCAATGACATTTCTGTAAAAGCATTGGAAAGCGTCAAACTAATCGACGGATTTTGAGGTAATTGAACCCCATATTTGCCCCAATACTTGATGATGGCTAAATTGGATGGGCTGCGCCAAGTTATTTTTGTCATTTGAATTGATAGTATGTATAAAGGATGTGGGTGATAAAATTTATGACAAAACGCAAAAACGCGCTTGTGGTTGTGAAAATGGTTTTTTTTTATTTTTTCCCAAAAAAAGATTATTTTTGCAAAAACAATCAAGCCATCCAATTGATGATAAAACGCGTTTTGTACCAAACCTTTTTGCTCCTCATCATCTTCTTTTCACTGACCGTGATAGGCAAATTCCTCTATGTTGAAACCTTGTTACAACGAAATCATCGGATGTTAGCCGACATTCAAACCGTCAATCCGACTTCCTTTGCACGTTTCGATAAATTTATCCAAGATATTGAAACCAATACGAAATGGCGCGTCCATGTCACGAGTAGCTTCCGAACGGCTGAAGAACAAGCCGAATTGCGACAAGATGACCCCAGAAATGCTCGTTCTGGCAAGTCAAAACACAATTTGGGCAGGGCAATTGACCTCAATTTGTATCCTGCACAGCAAGTTTGGAAAGGTTGGTTGCGGAAAAGCAGTCCTAAAAAAAGTTGGGAACAAAGTGGCGTTATCGAAATCGCCCATAAACATGGACTGAAATGGGGTGGTCATTTTAAAACGTATTATGATCCTGTCCATTTTGAAATTCCATAAAGCGATACAAATGGATGTACGGATTTCACGAATTTTCGCTGATTGGTACGGATTTTTTGTGAGAAATGCTCAAAAGGCGTATAAACCAAAAAATCCGTACCAATCGGTGAAAATCCGTGAAATCCGTATATCCATAGTATCCCAAAACGATACTATATCTGGCATCTATTTTATAAAAATATATCTATAAATATTTTACAAATAATAATTTTAACAAAATAAAAATTTAATAATAATTAAAAAATAAATTTTTATTTGGCATTGACATTTAAATACAACATACCTACCTTTGCGGAGTTAAAAAATTACTGGAGCTTTTTTAAACCCTTATTAATTAAATGAACAAATATTTTGTACAAACATGCTTATTGAGTATTGTTGCGTCTATCGGCGTATCGGATGCTCAAACCACTTTTCCTAGATTAGAAGGTTGTTACAAAACCTATGGCAGTACCCCTATAAAACGGCGGTATGTCTCCGATATTTTTACCAATATCAAAATGTCAACCGTTGAATATGGTGCGGCAGTTGGTTTTACAGGTCAAGTTCAAAAATTATCATTGAACGTTTATGAGCCATCTGAGCCAAAAGATGATATTGCCAAGCGTCCTTTGATTGTTTTGGCGCATGGCGGTAGTTTTGTGCGCGGCAATAAGGAAGAATTGGATGAATTATGTATTGCCTACACTCGAAAAGGCTACGTTTGTGCGTCGATTGACTACCGTTTGTTGCCCCTTACAGGCGCGGCTCCGACTCCGCAACAATTGACAGCAGTGGCTCTTTTTGCGATGCACGATTTGAAAGCAGCGATTCGATTTTTCCGAAAAAGTGCTGCTGGGACGAATCCGTACAAAATTAACCCTGATTTTATCGTAACAGGTGGCATTTCGGCGGGTTCTATTGCGGCTTTGTTGACCACTTATTTGGATGCAGGCGATAAAATGCCTGTTGGATTACAAGCTGTTTTGGCGCAAGTGGGCGGTTTAGAAGGCAATAGTGGCAATGCAGGCTACTCTTCTAAGGTCAAAGCCGTCATCAATTTCTCTGGTTCGTTGCCGACACCAGAATGGATTGGCATTCATGATGTGCCTTTGGCAAGTTTTCATGGTACGAAAGATGAGGTTGTGCCTTATGAGTGTGGGATGATTGGAGGCGTGCCGAGTTGTGGCAGCCGTGCCTTGAGTCGTTGGGCAACCCGACAAGGTACGCGCAATTGGTTAGTGCCTGTAAAAGGTGCAAACCATGAGGAATTGTACCTTTTGCCTAAATATCGGGGCATTTTAGGTGGTTTTGTGGATGGAAGTGCGATTTTCATCCAATCGGTGATGTGTCCATACGGTTCGCCACATGCACCTGACAAAAATGCAAGTTTAGCAGAGGCAATGGAGCCTATCCGCGTCTATCCGAATCCTTCGACCGACCAAATAATGGTTGAAATGGATGCCAATTTAGCGGATATGCCGTATAGTGTGCATGTTTTTGACGTAATGGGGAAACAATTGCGCACGTTTAGGAATGATAATGATGCACAAATTGTTTTAAATAGAAATGATTTTGGGGCGGGCCTGTTTTTCGTACAAGTGCGTTTTGACAATGATGCCTTGCCGATGAAGACGCAAAAAGTGATTTTTGAATAATTTTTTGAATGAATATAACTTGCCACAAGTTTTATGAATGCGAGCGTACCGAGTGGAGGTTTTTAAAACCCTCCACTCGGTTGTTGTACGATATTTGATTTAAATCATTGAAACCAACTCGCATACATAATATAATTATTCGCTATTCGTTCAATGGAATCTTTAAACGTTTCGATGGACAGTGGTTTTACTTTTTTAGCAGGCACGCCTGCGTAAATCCAACCGCTTTCAAGGTGCATTTTCTCGGTAACAACCGCGCCTGCGCCAATCAAGACATTGGATTCCACCACTGCTTGATCCATCACAATCGCGCCCATGCCAACCAAAACATGGTCATGTATCGTACACCCATGCACAATTGCTCGATGTCCGACAGAGACATTATTCCCCAAAGTCGTCCCACATTTCAAATAAGTGGCATGTAATATTGCGCCGTCTTGAATATTCACTTTATTGCCCATGCGAATAAAGTTGACATCGCCGCGCACAACGGCTTGAAACCAAACACTACAATCATCGCCCATCACGACATCGCCTACAATCGTTGCATTTTCTGCAAGAAAACAATTATGTCCCCATTTTGGGGTGAAATTTTTAACTGGAAGGATTAAAGCCATTTTTATTTTTTATAAATTATAAATCATTGATTTTGAAGTTTATAGACTTCTTTTATTTTTTTTCCATCGGCAAAATCGCTGTTGGAATGGTTTTATCTTCTGCCCATTCCAACCAACAAACATCGGTACAACCAATCATTTCTTTCAAAATTGTCCATTTTCCATTTTTTTTGAAATAAATTGCTTGATAATTATTATCAACGGGAAGGTCTGCTTCTTTAAATTTTTTAGGATCTAATTCTTTCCCACCTTTTTGTTGCACTGACGAGTAGGCAAACGCATAATTGCCTAACAATCGAATATTGGGTTGCAAAAATTCAATGGATTGACCAAAAAACTGGTTCGCATTCGGACGCGAAAGGTCTAAAAACATTTTGCGCAAAGGCGACGTAATAGTAACGATGGTCACTTTGCTTTTCGGGGCGGCATTTTGCGCACTCGCTCCAAGTGTAAATAATAAAGCCCAACA
>JBDLWG010000075.1:0-3942 GCA_039804385.1 Bacteroidota bacterium | reverse complement strand
TTGTTGATACCTGTGAATGAGTTGTCTGAAATGGGCTTGTTTGAAAACATTTTTGCTCAAATTGGGGATGCGCAAAGTATTGAGGATGATTTAAGTACGTATTCATCTTATTTGAAGAATATGCAAGCATTCCTTGAAAAAGCGGATGATAAAACGTTGGTTTTGATAGATGAATTTGGTTCTGGAACCGACCCGAAAATTGGTGGGGCGATTGCGGAAGCGATTCTTCGTGGGTTGAATTTCAAAAAAACATGGGGCGTGATTACAACGCATTATGGTAATTTGAAAATGTTTGCTTACAAAACGCAAGGCATTGTCAACGGTTGTATGAATTTTGATAAAGATACGTTATCACCAACGTATTCCATGACGGTGGGCAGACCAGGTAGTTCGTATGCGTTTGAAATTGCGTCAAAAGTGGGTTTAGATGTTAAAACATTGGAATATGCAAAAAAGCGGATTGGTGAAAATGAACAAGCCGTAGATGAATTATTGGTCGATTTGCAGCGCGAAAAGCAAGAATTAACTGAAAAATTGTCTGAATTGACTGAAAAACAGAAAATGTTGGACAAACTCATCAAAACATATGATGAACAATTGAAAGATGTTGAATTTAGACGCAAGAAGATGAAATTGGATAGTAAAGAAATATTGTTGCAAAATACGGCGAAAGATAATAAGGAAATTGAATCGTTGATGAAGCAGTTGCGGACGGAGAAAAATTTGGATAAGGCAAAAGAAATTGCAACGCAAGTCAAGGCAGAACGGCAACGCGTAGCAGAAGAAGTCACCGAATTGACCGAACAAGTGTATTACGCACCTGTTGCAACGGTCAAAGAGAGTCGTCCGATTGCGGTCGGCGATACGGTGCGCATGAAAGCGGGCAGCGCGACGGGTAAAATTGAAAGCATTAATAAGAATGAAGTGGTGGTGGTGATGGGCGAAATGCGCATGAAGATGAAAATTCGAGATGTGTTATTAGCCAATGAACAATTGGAAATTCGGGATAGAAAGGGCATTCAAATGGATATTATCGAAAAAAGTGCTGCTTTTGAACCCAAATTGGATATGCGCGGCTTGGATATGCACAATGCACAGCGCGTTTTGGAATCTTTTGTTGACCAAGCGTTATTGACGGGACAACGCGTTTTGCGGATTGTACATGGCAAAGGCGATGGCGTATTGCGTCGTGTTGTCAAGCAGAAACTGAAAGAATATAAAGGTATTTCCAATATGTATCATCCTGAAAGTCATGAAGGTGGAGATGGCGTATTGATTGTAGAATTGCAATAAAAAATCCACGTTCAAAAAAGATTATAAGTGCTTAATGTTAAATAATAGACAACAACGTTTGGAGGGTTTTAAACCCTCCAAACGTTATGTTATATTGAAAATTAATACTTTATTATCTATGCTTGTTGGTCGATTTTTTAACTTCAATTACTGATAAGTATCGCTTTTTTACTTTCTTTTGCTTCTTTTTCTAATAACAAATGGTATAATCGTTCCGTTATTTTGCCAATCGGATAATGATAATTATCAATTTGAGTCACAGGTGCAACGCGTTTCGTACTGCCTGTCAAAAAAACTTCATCTGCTTCTTGCACATCTTTTAACGTTACGTCCCGAATCGCTACTTCAAATTCTTTTTGCGCCAATTTTAAAATATGTTTCCGCGTGACACCCAGCAAAATGCCTTCTTTGGGCGTAATCACTTTCCCATTTTTGACGATAAAAAGGTTGCTTCGAGACGATTCACTGACAATCCCCGCCTGATGATAGAGGACATCATCTGCTTTCAACGTTCTAAGTTTAGGCAAAACCGTAATGGGTTTGATGTAATTGAGGGTTTTGATTTGATGCAAATCGCGCTGATGTTCGAGCAGCATCAATTTCAAACCTTGATGAAAGGGCGCAAAGGTGAATGGTTTGGCAAACATCATCAAATTGGGTGTTGTTGGCGTATAGCCATCTTCGGAATAGCCACCTGTACACAATAGCTTGATACCCAATAAATTAGCCTCATTGAGTTGAATTAATTTTATAATATTTTCGCGTAAATGGGCGCGGGTGTACGGGATGTCTAAACCCATTAATTCCATAGAGCGTTCAAAACGGTCTAAATGGTCTTCGATGAAAATGGGTTTTCCATCAATGGATTTGAAAAAATCAAAAATACCGTAGCCTCTTAAAAGACCCAAATCGGTGATGTGAAGACGGGCATCTGCGAGTGGCAGGATTTCCCCGTTCATGTAGGCGAATGCTTTCATAGTTCGGATTTTTTGCGACAAATGTAATGGCAAATCTCCGAAAACCCAAATTTACACCTAAAAAAAAGACAGACTTGAACTTATTGCACGTTGTTTTTCATTTAAAACGGGTATCAACTGATAATTCAGTCGGGTGCAAATCATTCAAAGTCTGTCGGGTTGAAAACAAAAAGGGGGTAAAAGGGGGTATGATTCATGTAAACTAATTATATTTTTATGTTTTTCATCGTTATAATGCACAAAGGAAAGAAAAGAAAACGAGTTGTGCAACTTTTGTAACAAGTTTTTTTACTGATTTTATGAAAAATACTATAGGTAGGGTATAGAGCTAAAAATTTAATATTTTTTATTTTATTTGTAAATTATTTATAATCAATAGTTTATCAATAAAACATTAATCAATATTATTTAAATTTATTTATTATTGTTAAAATATTTAAAAAAAACATTTTATTTTTTTTGCCAAAATGTGACAAAGTTTCGGTTTGGCAAAAACCATTGAAAAACAAATAAAAACCTGACAATAAAAATTAATATAATCGACTTGATTTATGCGCTAAAAGCGTACTTTTGCAGTTAAAAATACAGCTTTTGAACCTTACAGATACGTATCGGCATAAAGGGCTTCGACGCAGGTTATTGGAATCGCTTCGAGGCAAAGGCATCACGAATGACCGCGTTTTGTCGGCAATGGACGTGATACCAAGACATTTTTTTCTGGAAAAAGCCTTTGAAGAATGGGCTTATCAAGATAAAGCCTTTCCAATTGGTTGTGAACAGACGATTTCACAACCTTATACGGTTGCTTACCAAACGGAACTTTTAAATGTTCAAAAAAAGGATAAAATTTTGGAAATTGGTACAGGTTCGGGGTATCAGGCAGCGATTTTAGCTTGTATGGGAGCGCGTGTGTATAGTGTTGAGCGGCAAGAAACCTTGTATTTGGCGGCTCGAAAATTGTTGTATGAATTGGGTTTGGATAAATGGATAACGCTTTTTTATCAAGATGGGCATGAAGGATTGCCGAAGGACGCGCCTTTTGATAAAATTTTGGTCACGGCGGCGGCGACGGAAATACCTGAAGTCCTTAAAAATCAATTAGTTATTGTTGGTTCGATGGTGATTCCTGTGAATAATCCATTACAACCTAAAAGTCAAAAAATGGTGAAAGTGACGCGCCAAAGCGAAACGGCGTTTTCACAAATGCTATTCGATGATTTTCGATTTGTACCTTTTTTGAAAGGCATTATTAAGCACAGAGATTGATCGTTAAACACATAGAACACATAGGTTTACATAGAACACATAGAACACATAGAAAGACTATGTGTTCTATGTAAACCTATGTGCACTATGTGTTTAAATAGAATTATTTTTTCAAAGGTTGTGGAATCGCAATCATTGGACCCAATTCGCCATCGACTTGTAACCGATTGCCTTGTGGCAAATACATTTTAGAAATTGCCCCATCCAAATATAAGGCATTCGTACAATCGAATTTTTCTTTAAATAACATAGCAAAATCATAAAAATTAACAGGCACATTGGAAATGGCAAAAACAATTTTTTTATCCGCCGTAATACCAACACCATTTCTAATATATAAACTCGTTGACGCAGGTTTAAAGGCTGGATGTAATTGCCCATTAATCACCAACATCGGACCTGATTG
>JBDLWG010000074.1:0-2946 GCA_039804385.1 Bacteroidota bacterium | reverse complement strand
CGGTGGATAAACGCGTTTCGGAGGTGCGTAGCACCGTAACATTGGTAGAAAAGCGGTGGATAAGCGCGTTTCGGAGGTGCGTAGCACCGTAACATTGGTAGAAAAGCGGTGGATAAGCGCGTTTCGGAGGTGCGTAGCACCGTAACATTTGTAGAAACGGTTTGAATGTTACGGTGCTACGCACCTCCAATGCGGGTTTTAATTCCATTTTTCTACAAATGTTGCGGTGCTACGCACCTTTTTTGATTCTGTGGGTAATGGATAGGGTTGCAACCTCGCCGACGTTAATATATTGATTATCAACTATTTACATTATGATAGCTTATTTCGTTACGACTACTAAGTTAACGTGGTTCGTCAGGCGACATGTGGTGTTGCTTTTTGCGCCTGCTGGTTCCAATATCGAACAAACCGACTTTCAAACCTGCCTGTACATTGAAACCATTCAAGCTATTTTCTGGCACTTTTGTACCCAATGTCTGCGCAAATGCCAAACGGTAATTCGCACCAACGGTTAATTTTGCAAAGCGTAACAAATTGGCTTCCAATGCAATACCTGGAATTACAACGCCATATTGATTGCGATTGGCTGCATTGTTATTACCCCTCAAATCACCATTCCGTCCGCCGCGTGTGTTCGTAAACGAGTCGGCTGAAACCGTTCCCATCCCAAGTGTCAAAGGGAAGCTAACGTGAATCGGTGCGTTTGGATTCACGGTATATTCCAATTTCACGCCGCCATACGCTGCATTCATGTACCAAGGTTTCACACTTGCGGGCGAAAAACTGCGATTCGTACTTTGCGCACCCGTCACCCCAATACCCCACTTTTTGTTGAATAACAACATGAAGGAACTACCTCCAAACGTTGTCATCTCGCCGTTCAATTGCCCATAACCTGCTTCAGGCTGCACATATAAGCCTATCGAAGTCGGTTTGGCGAACAAATATCGCGTTTGTGTCGAATCGGGTTGCGCATTTTGAGCGTTTAGGGTGTTCAATGATAGCCCTACGAATGTAGCGATTGCAAAAAGATTTTTCATAGAAAAAATTTTATTTTGATTATACCCTACTACACGCGGTAAAAAGAGAGTGGTTGCGTGTTAACCTTTTTTTAACTTTTCGTTTAAAAAAATAATTTTTTACGAAAAATTCGGAAAAACAAATTACATTTACGACAAAATCCACTTTATTGATTTAGTTGACGAACCCCATTTAGCATGGCAGAAAAAAAATTACAAACGATTCTATTTGAGCGTATTGAAGCGAAAGTCGGTTCACACAAGAATATGGCGAAGGAAATTGCAGCCATTTTGGACATTAGTTCTAATGTAATTTACGACCGACTCAATGGCAAAAAAAGTTTGAGCATTGAGGAATTATATAAATTGGCAAAACATTATCGTTTTTCGTTAGATGATTTGATTCACGCGGATGCCACAGGCTTTCGATTGCCGTCGCAATTGTGGCAACCGCGCCATTTTGAGGAGTTTTTATCCATTATTTTGGACGATGTGAGTCGCGTTCATAAGCTCTTGCCTGATTGCAAGATTTATTATGCGGCATCTGATTTCACTTTTTTCTACTATTTGTTTGCTGATAATTTGATTTTATTCAAATTGTACATTTGGGGTAGGACGGTTTGGGACATTCCAAAATATCAACAAGAACGTTGTAATCTCCAAAGTTTGCGGCAACCTGTTGTTTTACAATTAGTTGAGAAGTTGAAAACCTTGTACTATGATTTGCCGACCGTTGAATTTTGGCATCCGAATATGATAGATACGACCTTGAGTCAGATTCGATATTGCTTGTTGTGCAATCTCTTTGCGCAACCCAATGATGCTTTACTTTTGATAAAAAATATTAATGCGTTAATTGATGAATTAGAGAAGATTGCACGTACAGAGCGCAAAAGTTCAAAGACGGAAACGAAAGCCTTTTTCAATGAAATGATGCAAAATCCAACCATTATTTTAGTGGATAGTCCGAAAGTAAAATCGGTTTATTCCATCTATGATTCGCCCAATTTTATGATTAGTTACGCGCAAAATACGATTAAAACGACTGAGTTTTATTTGCAACGCATTGAAAGACATTCGCTTCGATTGAGTGAGGAGCAACATCGAAATCGCTTTTTTGAAGCCATGCGCCATAAAGTCGATGAGGCAGAACATGAGTTTATTGACCTTGTAAATCGGGCGAATGTAGGCAAAAAAAGATAGGTTGAATGAACTCATTTAGCTTTATTTTATGAAACTAAATATTTTTGAATCTAAAAACAGTTTTAGACAAAATCTTATTGGGTAATATTATCCGATTAAAATCTAAACTAAAAATATGGCAGCAACCGTTCAAGAACTCCTTAAAAAAGGGTTTAATATTCACTTCAAAGGACTTTCTCCGACTTTTAAGCGTAAAATAGACTTATTTTCAAGTCATTTTGGAAGCATAGGTTCCTTTTTAAGTGCCCAAAGAGAAGATTTTGAGAAATGGGTCTTTATCATGGATAATCCAAACATTAAATTGACGGATAAAGATTATGAAAAAATAAAAGCATTCCAAGAAAGTAATTTTTTAGATGCTCAATTAAGCATTCAAGAGAATTTTGTTAAGATTTTGACGGCTGAGTTTGTAAATCGACAACTTCAAATGATTGAGCATTTGGAGCTGAATACACTTAATGTCAATCCGATTTTGGCGGGTGCGCTGAATTTGAACAATGAAACGGATCTGATACGTTATTATGTTTATCAATCGATTTCAAGGAGTGTGGTGACTTCTGTTGGTTTTTTGGTGCAAAATCTCATTTTATATTCGAGTGAGTATGTACATGACGGTAAAGAGGATGAATTAGGAGAACAAACCAAATGGGATGTTGTAGTGGAAAAAATAGGTGAAATCAAAGCCTATTTAGAGATAAAAAGTGGTACAAATGATATAAAT
>JBDLWG010000073.1:0-13424 GCA_039804385.1 Bacteroidota bacterium | reverse complement strand
ACACGCGGTGTGATTGAAAAGTGTAGTTTATGCGTTCAACGGATACAAGAAGGTAAGTTGACGGCGAAAAAAGAATCGCGTCAATTGCGCGATAGCGATGTGAAAGTGGCGTGTCAAACGGCGTGTCCGACCGGCGCGATTGTGTTTGGGGATAAAAACAATCCAGCATCGCAAGTGTCTAAGTTGAATCAATCGGATATGAATTTTATCGTATTGGAAGAAATCAACGTCAAATCGAATATGACCTATTCGGTGAAAGTGACCAACCGCGACGAAAAATTGGAGGCTTAAATTCATGTTTCGGAAATTTGAAAAAGTTTCCGAAACATCCAAATACTTAAAAAATAATTTTAATATGAGTGCAAGAGTTTCTCCACTAAGAGAGCCGTTGATTCTCGGTAATAAAAATTATCACCAAATCACGGAAGATATTTGCGCCCCGACGGAACGCGCTCCGAGCAGACCATGGATTATCGGATTTATGATTGCGGTTGCGGGTTTAGGTTTATATTTATTCAGTGTGATATGGACGGTTTGGAATGGTATCGGTTCATGGAACTTGAATAGAACGATTGGTTGGGGATGGGACATCACAAACTTTGTTTGGTGGGTCGGTATTGGTCACGCGGGTACGTTGATTTCGGCGATTTTGTTGTTGTTACGTCAGAAATGGCGGACGGGTGTAAACCGTGCAGCAGAAGCGATGACGATTTTTGCGGTTATTTGCGCGGGTCAATTCCCGATAATCCACATGGGACGGGTTTGGATGGCGATTTTCATCTTCCCGTATCCAAATACACGCGGACCTTTGTGGCCCAACTTTAACTCCCCCTTATTTTGGGACGTATTTGCGATTTCGACGTATTTCACGGTATCATTGTTATTTTGGTACACGGGTTTAGTACCCGATTTTGCAACGGTGCGCGATAGAGCAACAGGTTGGAGAAGAAAATTATATGATAATTTAGCTTTTGGCTGGACAGGTTCTGCGAAACACTGGCAACGGTGGGAAGCGTTATCATTGGTTTTGGCAGGTATTTCAACGCCTTTGGTACTTTCTGTACACACAATTGTAAGTTTTGACTTCGCAACTTCGGTGATTCCAGGTTGGCATACCACCATTTTTCCACCATATTTCGTTGCGGGAGCGATTTTTTCAGGGTTTGCCATGGTTCAAACGTTGATGTTAGTCGTGCGTAAGTTGTTCAAGTTGGAAGATTATATTACGTTGCAACACGTTGAATCGATGAATAAAGTCATCGTTTTGACGGGAACGATTGTAGGGGTTGCCTATTTGACCGAGTTGTTTATCGCATGGTACTCAGGTTACATTTACGAACAATTTGCTTTTTACAATCGCGCCATGGGTATCTATTGGTGGTCGTATTTCGGAATGATGTTATGTAATGTATTGTCACCACAAATTTTCTGGGTTAAAAAATATCGCCGCGATTTGTGGGTGACGTTCTTTATGTCCATTTTTATCAATATTGGGATGTGGTTTGAGCGTTTTGTCATCATCGCAACGACGTTAGCACGCGATTATTTACCATCATCTTGGTCTTATTATTCGCCAACTTGGGTCGAAATCGGTTTATTCGTTGGTTCATTGGGCTTATTTTTCACTTGTTTCTTGATATTTGCTCGGATTGCGCCAGTAGTTGCGATAGCAGAAATCAAAAGTATTTTGAAAACCATGGGCGACCAATACACAGGGGTCAATGCTTTAAACAAAAAGCATGATGACCACGATTTACATCACCACGATGCACACGGACATCATTAAATCGTAAGATTTATCCATTAAAACGTTCATTATCAACGATTAAAAAATATGAAAGTTTATAATAAAGAAATTTTATACGGCTTATATGATGACGAAGTACCTTTGTTGAGAGCCGTAAGCGCAGCGCAAAAATCGCATTTAGATATATGGGACGTGTTTTCACCTTTTCCCGTACACGGGCTTGACCCGATTTTGGGATTGGAAGAGTCGCGTTTGCATCAAGCAGGTTTTATTTTCGGTATGACGGGAACCGCAACTGCTTTGGGTTTTATGAGTTGGGCATTTTTGAAAGATTGGCCCATCATTTTTGGGAATAAACCATATTGGCCTTTGCCATCGTTTATTCCAGTGACGTTTGAGTTGACGGTTTTATTTGCGTCAGTGGGGATGGTTATCACGTTTTACACCATTTGCGGCATGGGCCCTGGGGTTAAAAACCCAACGTTGCATGACCGTATTACAGACGATAAATTTTGTATAGCTTTCGACGTAAGTGGCGCAAGTGCTGCGGAAGTGGAAAAATATCAATCTTTTTTCGCCAAAACGGGTGCATCCGAAGTGACTACAAAGCGAATTTAATGAAGAATTTTTGAAGTAGGATTTTTAGGATTTCAATGATTTTAAAGGATTATCTTTAAAATCAATCCTTTAAAAAATTCTTGAGATCCTAAAAATCCTACTTCAAAAAATTCATAATTACTTCAAAAAAATATTTCAAGAAAATGAAAAAGATATTTTTATACGGCATCTTAGCGACGACGGTAGTATTTTCATTCGAGGCGTGTTCGCCTGCGCATGGCAATCATCCTGGTCACGAATACATGCCTGATATGGGTCACTCGGTTGCACAAGAAGCGAATATTTACAATGGCTATTCGCTCAATACTTGGGATAAGCAAAGCGTCAAGTCCTTGAAAGAGCTTTCTCAACCGCGCAATACAGTTGCTGGTACGATTCCGAGAGGTTCGGTAGGGATGTCTGCGACAGGTAATGCTGCGGATATGATGGCGATGTTGACAGGTTCGGGCAATAGTGTTGCTACGCCTATCAATGGCAATGTGCCTTACTATTACGGCGATGATGAGGCAGAACGCACCCGTGCCACCAAAGAAATTGTGGTCAATCCATTCCCAATCACTAAAAAAGGGTTAGAAGAAGGGAAAGAATTGTTTAGAATTTACTGCGGGATTTGTCATGGTGACAAGGGTGGTGGAGACGGCTACCTTGCGAATGGGCCCGATGCAAAATATTTGGCACAACCTGCAAATCTCTTGTTAGACACGTTTGCAAATGGCAATAATGGTCGTTTATATCATGCAATCATGTATGGTAAAAATGTCATGGGTTCTTATGCAGACAAGTTGAGTTATGAGGAGCGTTGGAAAGTGATTCATTACATCCGTGCGTGTCAAGCGGATTCTAAGAAGTTGATTTACAACGATAAACAAAATACATTTAAACCGAATTTTGGGATTCCAGATTCGATTTATAAGGCAACTTTGGCGGGTAAAACAGGGGTTCAAAAACCTGCTGCTGCTCCTGCTATCGCAACGGCGAAACCTGTAACAACGAGTAAGCCCGCACCAAAAGGTAAATAATCCGTTTAAAACACCTTGTACAAAAAAACAATGTGTTCATAAATTATAACTCTAAAATCGTAAGATATTATGCGTCATAATCACTTCACCTTTGAAGCGAAGCAGAAAAATGTGTTTATTGGGATGATGGTGATAGGCTTAATCAGCTTAATATGGTCTTATTTTGACAATACAGTACCAAACCATACTCGTTTCTGGACTAATTTTTTGCATAACGCTACCTTTTTTACAGGTATTGGCTTTGCCGCTACCTTTTTGATTGCTGCTAAGATTACGGCTTATTCGGGCTGGCACACCGTTTTCAAAAGACTTTGGGAAGCGTATTCCTTATTTCTTTTGGTCGGTTTGGGCTTGATGGGTGTTGTTTTAGTGGGCGTTTGGGGCAATTTGCACCATTTATACCACTGGGCTGACGTAAAAGCCGTTGCAGAAGACCCTATTTTGAAAGGAAAAGCGTCGTTTTTGAACAAATATTGGTACACGTTGGCAACCTTTGGTTTCGTCGGCGTATGGTATTTCTTTGCTCAAAAATTTAGAAAGCTTTCGATTGAACAAGATAATGCTTCTCTTGATACCCGTTACCCAATTTATTTGACCGCTAAAAAATGGGGTGCTGGTTTCATGCCGATTGCAGGTTTTACGAGTGTAGCCGTGATTTGGCAATGGTTGATGTCGTTGGATGCACATTGGTACAGTACGATGTATGGCTGGTACACGATTGCAAGTTGGGTAGTTAGTATGATTGCTATCACTATTTTGAT
Organism: Bacteroidota bacterium; assembly: GCA_039804385.1. Classification (GTDB taxonomy): domain Bacteria; phylum Bacteroidota; class Bacteroidia; order Chitinophagales; family Saprospiraceae; genus JAAFJT01. Next base: position 9,279 of record JBDLWG010000073.1, on the reverse strand, counting down.
GTTAATCTATTTAAAATCATTGGGTTATTACCCACAAGTATCGAAAGAACACTTACATGATTTGGGTAAATACTTATTTGCATTCAGTATTTTCTGGACGTACTTGTGGTTTTCACAATATATGTTGATTTGGTATGCAAACGTGGGAGAAGAAACGGTTTATTTCCGCATTCGGATGGGTGAATTTCCGATTTTGTTCTACGGCAATTTGGTTTTAAACTTCGTTTTACCATTTTTAATCTTGATTCGGAACGATACGAAACGCAAAACGGGTTCATTAGGATTCATTGCAGCGATTGTGTTATTCGGGCACTGGATTGATTTTTTCCAAATGGCTAAAATCGGACCTTACAAATCCGCTTTGGAACATCATGCAGCAGCAGGTCATGGCGCGAGTCATGGTGCAGCAACGCATGGGGCGGCTCCTGCTGACCCACATGCTGCCGCACCTGCACCGAAAGCCGATGCACATGAAGGATTGACGGCTGCTTCGGATGCACACGCGACTCCTCCAAAAGTAGATGTCATGGAACCCGATAACTATTTCCATTACAATCCAGATTTGACTCCAGGTTTTGCCTTTCCGGGATTTTTAGAATTGGGAACAATGTTAGGTTTTGCAGGTTTGTTTTTATTCTTTGTTTTTGGACAATTGACGAAAGCGAGTTTAGTGCCTACAAATGACCCTTACTTGGAAGAAACGTTACATCATCACGTATAGCTTTTTTTGAATTAGAATTTTTAAGATTTATAAGATTATAAAGGATTGATTTTGAAAGATTTACATGATTTTGAATCCTTGAAATCAATCCTTTATATCCTATGAATCCCAAAAATCCTAATTCAAAAGAACAGATTCATACAAATTATTGTAAATCAATAAAATAAAAATAAAATGACCGGCTTAATTGCGATAGCAAGTGTAGTGCTGTTGGGCGTAGTGGCAGTACAAATCGGTAAAATTAGTGATATATTTGCCAAAATTCGCGGAGAAGAGGCTTCTCAAAACGAGAGTAACCTGTTTAACGGGCGTTTAGGAATGTTTTTCGTGATTTCATTTTTAATATTCTGTGTAGTCTCTGCATGGTATTACAAAAATGACATGTTAGGTTATGGCCCGCACGTTTCAGCGTCTGCGCATGGCGAATGGTTAGATTGGTTATTCAATGTGACTTTATTTTTCACAGGTATCGTATTCGTGTTGACGCACCTTGCTTTATTTTGGTTTGCGTACAAATATCGCGGTGGGACAGGTCGGAAATCCTTGTTCATCGTGCATGATAACAAACTTGAAGTGATTTGGACAGCAATTCCAGCGGTGGTCATGTTCGGATTGGTTATCAGTGGTTTGTGGGTTTGGAATAATGCCATGGACGATATTAAAGAAGGCGAAGATTATTTGGAAATTGAGGCAACTGGCTCACAGTTTCTTTGGGATATTCGCTATCCAGGTAAAGATGGTGCTTTGGGAACGAAAAATTATAAATTGATTTTACCTGGTAAAAACGATTTAGGTCAAGATTGGAGAGACGCTAAAAACTTGGATGACTTCAAAGCAGACGAAATTGTATTGCCTGTTGGTAAGAAAATTCGGGTTCGGATTACGGCGAAAGACGTATTACACAACTTTGATTTGCCTCATTTCCGTGTGAAAATGGATGCAATTCCTGGTTTGCCGACTTATTTCGTGTTTACACCGAAATTGACGACGGAACAATATCGTTTGCAATTGAAAAAATATGCAGACCAAAATGTTCCTTACGACGCAGCAGAACCAAATGGACCAAAACGTTGGGAAAAATTTGAATACGAATTAGCTTGTGCGGAATTATGCGGAAAAGGTCACTTTTCCATGCGCAAATTGGTCAAAATCGTTACGCCGCAGGAGTACGAAAAGTGGGCAGCAGCGCAAGTGCCTTATTACGAGCAAAATGTAAAAGGAAAAGAATGGGATACTTCTGTAACCGTTGAACCAACGCCTGCGCCTGTTGTTGAACCAGCAGCAACAACGGCAGTTCCTGCGGTAGCAGCTCCTGCGGAATTTTCAGCAGCAGCTGTAGAAAAAGCGGCAGCAGGTTCTGTTTTACAATTGAATCATGTTACCTTTGCATCAGCTTCTTCGGCATTAACACCAGAGTCATCTAAGGAATTAGACGTTATTGTGGAATTGTTGAAAAAAAATGTCAAAATGACAGTTGGAATTGCTGGTCACACGGATAATATCGGTGATAAAGCCCAAAATAAAAAATTGTCAGAAGATAGAGCTAAAGCTGTGAAAGCGTATGTGGAAGGTAAAGGGATTGCGAAAGAGCGTATGAATGCAATGGGTTACGGCGATGCAAAACCGCTTGTTCCGAACACAACGCCTGAAAACAAGCAGAAGAATCGAAGAACCGAATTCAAAATTTTGACAAAATAATATTTAAATTTAAAAAAAATATCTATCCATCATGGCTAACTTGCAGTACAAAGACCCAGAAGAAATGATTGCGGAAACCGGTTGGAATGACCATTTCCATGAGCATCATCACGGGGATAAGTATCAGTCTAATTTTTTTGCGACGTATATTTTTAGCACAGACCATAAAATGATTTCAAAACAATTCTTGATTACAGGGATGTTTTGGGCATTGATTGGTGCTGCGATGTCTATCATTTTCCGCCTTCAATTGGGTTTCCCAGAGGCAGATTTGAGTTGGTTACAACCGATTCTCGGCAAATGGATTGTCGTGAATGAGGGGATTGGTAAACTCGACCCAGAATTTTATTATGCGTTGGTGACAATGCACGGAACAATCATTGTATTTTTCGTGTTAACGGCAGGTTTGAGTGGTACCTTTTCAAATTTATTGATTCCATTGCAACTCGGCGCACGAGATATGGCATCAGGTTTTTTGAATATGTTATCGTACTGGTTTTTCTTCTTGTCGAGTGTGGCAATGTTTTACTCGTTATTTTTAAATACAGGTCCATTCGCAGGTGGCTGGACGGCTTACCCGCCATTGAGTGCCTTGCCGCAAGCCTCTTCAGGCTCGGGCGCAGGGATGACTTTGTGGACGGTTAGTTTAGCTTTATTCGTCGTATCGGTTTTGTTAGGCGGAATGAATTACATCACCACCGTGCTAAACTTGCGGACGAAAGGCATGACGATGTGGCGGATGCCTTTGACAATTTGGGCGTTTTTGGTAACTGCCATTCTTGGTTTGTTATCCTTTCCTGTATTGTTATCAGGTTTATTTTTAATGTTATTTGATAGAGGTTTGGGAACCAGTTTCTATTTGAGTGAAATTTTCATTGGTGGTAAAGCCTTAGACCATGTAGGTGGTAGCCCGATTTTGTATCAACATTTATTCTGGTTCTTAGGACACCCCGAAGTATATATCATCATCCTTCCCGCAATGGGTTTGGTGTCAGAAGTCTTAGCGACACATGCCCGTAAACCGATTTTTGGATACAGAGCGATGGTTTATTCCATGTTAGCGATTGGCTTTTTATCGTTCATTGTTTGGGCGCATCATATGTTTATGTCAGGTGTAAATCCTTGGATTTCAAACTTTTTCGTGGTATTTACCTTGATTATTGCGGTTCCATCTGCGGTGAAAGTGTTTAACTGGATTGGTACATTATATGGTGGTAATATTCGATTCAATTCTGCGATGTTATTTTCGATAGGATTCGTTTCGATGTTTATCTCAGGTGGTTTGACAGGTATCTTTTTGGGTAATTCAGCGATAGATATTCAAATGCACGATACGTATTTCGTGGTGGCGCATTTCCATATCGTAATGGGTATTGCAGCGTTCTTTGGCATGTTTGCAGGGATTTACCATTGGTATCCAAAAATGTTTGGTACGTTTATGAACGAAACCTTGGGTAAAATCCACTTTTGGGGGACTATTTTCGGAGCGTATGCGATTTTCTGGCCCATGCACTACTTAGGGATGGCAGGTGTGCCGCGTCGTTATTACAGTTTTGACGCATTTGATGCGTTCAAACACTTCGCAGATACCAACAAATTTATTACAACAGCTGCGATTGTCGTATTTGCATTACAAGTTATGTTTGTTATCAATTTCTTCTATTCGATTTGGAAAGGTAAGAAAATGACAACGCCAAATCCTTGGTTGTCCACTACTTTGGAATGGACAACCCCGATTGAAGCGGGACATGGTAACTGGGTAGGCAATTTGCCGGTGGTACATCGCTGGGCATACGATTACGGGAAAGACGGGAAAGATTACATCCCACAAATCGAGCCAATGGGCAAAGATGAATCGGATTCTGACCACTAATTGTTGAAGGTGGATTGATTGGATTTTTAGGATTGATTGGATTTTAATCCTAAAAATCTTAAAAATCCAATCAATCCACATTCAAAACTAATCCTAATTGAGGTAATGATAAAAGTTGAAAAGGCGAGTTTCGGCAACGCGATTCGGCAAAAAATAACAGATATAGGCATTTTAATGAAATTCAAATTGTCCTTAACCGTCGTTTTTTCGGCAGTGATGGCATTTTTGATAGCATTAAAGACCCCTGTGAATGGTTGGGAATTGGCTATCCTATTTTTAGGAGGTTTTTTTGTGACAGGCGCGGCAAATGCACTGAATCAGGTTTTAGAAAAAGACTATGACCGTTTGATGAAGCGCACGGAAAACCGCCCATTGAGCGCGGGACGGATGAATTCGTCAGAAGCCGTATTAATCGCAGGACTTTCTGCCTTGATTGGCATTTCATTTTTGGCATTATTCAACCCGATTTCTGCCTTTTTGGGTATGATTTCGTTGATAAGTTACTCGTTTGTTTATACGCCCATGAAACGCGTATCGAATGTAGCAGTGCCTATCGGCGCGATTCCGGGCGCATTGCCTATGGTCATTGGATGCACCGCCGCAGAAAACGGTACTCTAAGCATTTTAGCATTGACGCTTTTCGGCTTACAATTTTTTTGGCAATTTCCACATTTTTGGGCAATCGCATGGTTAGGAGATGAAGATTATAAAAATGCAGGTTTCAAATTATTGCCTTCTAAGGACGGCGAAAAAGATGAAAATGTTGGTTTTCAATCATTTATATATGCTTTGTTTTTAATTCCCATGAGTTGGGTATCGTTCGCATTTGGGATTACAGGGATTATTTCTGCTGTTATATTGACCATGATTGCGATGATTTATGCTTATTACGGATGGAGATTATTCAAAGAATGTACGCGAGAGGCAGCACGCAAACTGATGTTTTTTTCTTTTTTCTATTTACCAGTCATGCTATTTGCCTTATATTTTGACAAAATGTAAGGAATGATAAATGATACATTGTTTGAATTAGGATTTTTGGGATTTTTAAGATTAGGATAGGATTTTTAAATCCTAATTCTAATCTTAAAAATCCTAAAAATCTTAATTAAAAAATTAAAATTAAAATACAATGAAAGCGGTGATTCAAAACAATCAAAACAAAATCCATCCCCATAAATTAGCTTTATGGATAGGATGTGGCAGTGTTACCATGATGTTTGCCGCATGGTCAAGCGCGTATGTAGTGCGTCACGCGGCGGGCAATTGGTTGGAATTTCAAATTCCGACCCAATTTTTCATCAACACCGTTTTACTGTTGTTGAGCAGCGTAACCTTACATTTATCCTACAAAGCGTTTGTAAAAGGAGAAGAATTTAAATATAAATCGTTGTTAGTAACGACTTTTTTGATAGGGATTACTTTTTTAATTTTGCAATATCAAGGCTGGGTGGCTTTGAAAAACATTGGCGTTCCATTGACCAAAAACCCATCAGGCGATTTTGTCTATGTGATGTCAGGATTTCACGCAGCCCATTTAATCGGTGGATTAGGTGTTTTGACGGTAGCCATGGTTCACGCTTTTGTTTTAAATTTCAACCCGACTCCGCGCCGACAATTGCGTTTAGAATTGACCCTTCATTTTTGGCATTACTTAGATTTTTTGTGGTTATATTTGTTTATATTTTTATTGTCGCAAAGTTAAGGTTTACAAAAACCTTAAAGTATTGAAAATCAAAATTTTAAAAATAGAAAAATACATAATTGAATAATGGCTCACGCAACAGTTGACCACGATGTACATCACGACCATGAAGAAAAAGCTGCTTACTGGGAAGGTGGCAGAGAAGCCTTCAAAGCCAGTTATGGCAAGTTGATGATGTGGTATTTTCTCTTGTCGGATGCGTTCACATTTGCTGGATTTTTGATAGCGTATGGGACGTTGCGTTTTAGCATGCCGACTTGGCCCGTTCCAGATTTCGTCTTTCAAGCGTTTCCGACGTTTGGCGTGATTCCTGAATCTTGGGCGCACCACATGCCTTTGGTTTTCGTATCCATGATGACCTTGATATTGATTATCAGCTCGGTTACGATGGTGCGTGCCGTACAAGAAGGGCAGCAAAATAATAAAAGAGGTGTTGTTTTCTGGATGTTGTTGACCGTTTTGGGGGGGGCAGCCTTTTTAGGTTGTCAGGCTTGGGAATGGACGACGTTGATTAAAGGGGAAAATGTGTCAATAACGCGGAATCCTTTTGGTCGCCATGAAGTCAATGGCACTTATACGGTCGATACACACGGAGAGGCATATAAAGAAGGTGTCAAACCAGAACAATTCAAAGTTGGACAAGGTTATTTGATACATGCGCAAGCAGACCATGTAACGCATCAACCTGTTTTGGATGAAAATGGAGAACCTAAATTCATTCATCGCAGTTTTGTAACGGATAAAGGCGAAAAAGGCGAATTAAGTTTTGGACCGAAAGCATTTGGCGCATTATTCTTTTTCATTACAGGATTCCATGGTTTTCACGTATTTTCGGGTGTAGCCTTTTTATTAATCATCATGTTGAATGTAGCGAGTGGTTTGTATGAACACCGTAACAATCATTATGAAATGGTTGAAAAAATTGGTTTATACTGGCACTTTGTCGATTTAGTGTGGGTATTTGTATTTTTAGTATTTTATTTGTTGTAAAACAAAATTATCGAAATATAATTTTATCAAGATAAAATTTTAATAAAACAATGGTCAGTTACGAGGAAGGTTTAAAAACGGTGAAACAAGGTTTTATCCTTTTGTGCATTGTCACCGCAGTGGAAGTACTTATTGCTTTGTTAGGTAACGGTCATATTATTCCTGGTTTTACATTGCCAAAATTGATAATGTATCCTGTGATGATAGGGTTCAGTTTATACAAAGCGTATTATATTGTCTATAATTTTATGCACATGGCGCATGAAATGAAAGGCATGGCGATGAGTGTTTTGATGCCCATGTTGTTATTGGTCTGGGGCGTAATAGCCTTTTTCCAAGAAGGTGGTGCTTGGGGTGCGCGCCGAGCGCAAATTGAAAAGTTTAACGCTAAAACCGTTAAACCTGCGGCACCAAAACCAGCAAGCACATCCGATAATACAAAGCAATTGCCCGTAAAAAATAGCTAACAAGGTGCGTAGCACCGCAACATTTGTAGCGCGATATGGGTGGATAATCCAAAAATTAAAAGGGAGAAACAACAAAGTTTCTCCTTTTTTGTTGATTGTATGAAAATCACTATCCAGAAAAGGCGAACGCACTTTCTGATAGTCCAAATTTTTTAAAATGACTACTCAACAAAAAGTAACAGCAGGTATTCTGACCATTATTTTGTTAGTTTTTCCCATCCTTTCATGGCTCAATTTGCAAAATGGGGTGAACAAACGCAAAGAAATTAAGGCTGAATTGAACGATTTAGGCAAATTACCTGATTTCAATCTCCTTAATCAGCATGGTGAACCCGTCACGAAAGCCCAATTTCAAGGCAATATCTCAATTGTCAATTTTTTTTCGACGCAAGGAAAAGGCATTCAATCGTCTTTAGAAAGTTTCAAAAAATTGGAACAATTCAACAAAATTGATAGCCTTTGTTTTTGGCTTGTAACGACGAATCCAGCATTGGATTCACCTGCAAATCTATTGCAATTTGCTCAAAATCATGGAATTAAAGATTTTCGCAAATATAATTTGTTGACAGGTACGCCTGATGAACTTAAAAAATTTACAGATGCTTATGGTTTTGCTGCTGGGATGAATTTATCCGATTTTTCGCAATTTGCTTTGTTAGATACGACGTGTACGTTGCGCAATCGGTATGATGGTTCCAAATTGGCAGATATGCAGCGATTGGTGCGCCATGCAGCGTTTATCTATCCTTTGAAAAAAGTGGAAAAACCAGAAGTCAAGCATCAACCACAAAAATAATCACCTTCCAATAATCAAAATAAAATGGATTCAAACGCACCATTAATTAAAAAAATGAATACGGCAGCATGGATTGTTTCGATTGCTGTATTGACGTTAGTTGCGCTGATGCGCAAAATTCATATTCAAACGAATATAGATTTTAGCTTTTTGCCGCCAATCTATTCGGCGATGAATGCAATCGCGGCTGTTTTTCTAATACGCGCTTTAATGTTCATTCGCAAAAAAGAGGTTGCATCGCATAAACAAATGATTTTCATTGCATTAAGCATGTCATTATTGTTTTTGTTGTTATATGTTTTGTATCACATCACAACGCCCGAAACGAAATATTGTGGCAATGCTGGTTGGTTTTACTATCCGTTATTGATTACACACATCGTATTGGCGGCGGTTAGTTTTCCATTCATCCTTTTTACCTTTGTGCGCGGATACACGATGCAAGTTGAAAAACACAAACAAATGGCAAAATGGGTCTTTTGGGTATGGCTCTATGTTGCGCTGACGGGACCAATATGTTATTTAATGTTAATGCCTTGTTATAAATAATTTTTTAATTATTAAAAATAAAAAATATGCGTAAATTAATTAATTTCAATATTTTAATTATTACATTTTTATTGCTTACGCAAAACACTTTTGCACAATGCCCCATGTGTAAAACAGCCGTAGAAAGCAATTTAAAGAATGGCGGCACCACAGGTGCAGGTTTAAATGTTGGCATTTTAATCTTATTGATAATGCCTTATGCGTTAGTGGGAGGCATCGGTTACGTTTGGTGGAAAAATCGAAAACGGAATGTTGATATGGAATTAGAAACAGCCATGAGCGATTTGAAGTAATTTTTGAAAAGCTTAGTAGTCGGGAAATTTATTTCCCGCTAAATATTTGATTATCAAGCATTTAGCGGGAAATAAATTTCCCGACTACCAACTACTTCCTGTAATTCAATTTATATAATTTATTTTTTTAATTTTTGCCAATTTTGAATTTGTTGTACTGGTACTTCTAAGGATTTTGCAATCACAT
>JBDLWG010000072.1:0-10650 GCA_039804385.1 Bacteroidota bacterium | reverse complement strand
TATCCCCAATTGGCAAAAGGACAAAGGCAAAAAAGGTGGTAAAACACAGCCAAGAGCCTTTCCACTCAAGCCCCAAAAAGGCACTTGCGGGCAATAAATAAGCAATCAAATATTTAAAATCTTTCATTTTTGAAACGTTTTTGCAAAAATACCTATTTTTTTATTTAATTTCGCGCTTTCAAGTGCGTAAAATGATTTTAAAAATCATCAAAAACAACCAATTATTTAAAAAAATGGAATTTCACCAATTGACTGTTTGTAAAATCGTGCAAGAAACGGCGGATACCGTATCCGTTACTTTTGCCCTTCCTGAGAATTTAAAAGAACAATTTGTTTATACGGCGGGTCAATATTTGACTTTGAAAGTGAATCTTAAAAATGAATCTTTGCGCCGCGCCTACTCCATGTCGAGTAGTCCGATTGAAAAAGATTTGACGGTGACGGTCAAAAAAGTGAAAAATGGGCTGGTTTCTAACTATATTTGCAATCTTTTGAAGGTCGGGATGCAAGTTGAAGCGGCTTTGCCTGAGGGACGCTTTACGTTAAAACCAGATGTGAGTAAGCGAAAAACCTACTATTTGTTTGGTGCGGGCAGTGGGATTACGCCATTAATGTCGATTTCTAAAACCATTTTAGAACAAGAACCGCAAAGTATTGTTTTCCTATTGTACGGCAATCGGGATGAATCTTCGATGATTTTCAAAAATCAATTGGACGCGCTCGAAAAACGGTATGAAGGACAAATTTTTGTAGAACACGTTCTAAGTCAGCCGCAAAAAACAAAGGCTGGCGGTTTATCTGGTTTGTTCAAAAAAGCGACAATGGGCTGGACAGGAACGGTTGGACGCATTGATAATCAATTAGTTGAACAATTTTTGACTAAAAATCCGCCCCGCAGTCGGGATTGTGCGTACTTTACTTGTGGTCCCGAAGGCATGATGAAAGCAGTGGTCACGACTTTAGAAAAGCGCGGTATTGATAAAAAAACGATTCATCAAGAGCATTTTGTCAATTCAAATACGGCTGCACCTACATCGACGGCTTCAGCAAATGGGGTTTTGGGTGCAAAAATGACCGTTCATTTGAATGGTGAAACCATTGTAACCGATGTTGTTAAAAACAAAACGGTGTTAGAAATGTTAATGACTTTGAAAAAAGACCCTCCTTATTCTTGTACATCAGGCGCGTGTTCGACATGTATGGCGAAAGTTGTGAACGGAAAAGTGAAAATGGATGCCTGTTTTGCCTTAGATGACGACGAAATCGCGCAAGGTTATATATTGACGTGCCAAGCGCGACCGACAACTGCCGAAGTAGAAATTACTTTTGATGTATAAGAAGGCTATTTTTGAAACACATAGTTCACATAGGAGACATAGGACACATAGAGTTCTTTCTATTTGAGGTCGCATTTTAACAAAAAAACCTATGTGATCTATGTCTCCTATGTGAACTATGTGTTTATTACTCAGCATTTTAAACAACAATGGAGCAACCGAAAAAAAAATTCAACGCGCCTTTATTTTGGCGCATTATTGCTTTGGCAACGCCGTATCGCCGTTTATTTGCGAGCGCGACTATTTTGGCTATCGTACTTGCTCCGTTGTCCAGCGTGAGACCGTACTTGATTCAACAAATGGTGGATGAACATATTTTTAAATTTGACATCCAAGGCATGACGCGCATGACGATTATCCTCCTCGTTTTGTTGATTTTAGAGACAATTTTAATGTATATTTTCAATTTGGCGACCAGTGTTTTAGGACAATCGGTGGTTAAAGATTTGCGTGTCCGTGTATTTCAACACATTACGCAGTTAAATTTATCTTACTTTGATAAAACGGCAATTGGTACTTCTACGACGCGCACGATAAGTGATATTGAGACCATTAACAGTGTTTTTTCGGAAGGTATTATTACGATTATTGCAGATTTGTTGAGTTTAATTGTGATTTTGGGCATTATGTTCTGGACGAGTTGGAAATTGACATTGGTTTGTATGACGGTTTTGCCTTTTTTGATTTTGGGGGCGCGGTGGTTTAAAAATGAAGTTGCCAAATCCTTTCAACAAGTCCGCAATCAAGTGGCAGCGATGAATGTTTTTTTGCAAGAACACATTTCTGGAATGAAAATTATCCAAATTTTTAATGCAGAAAGCCGTGAAAAACAACGTTTTGGAGCTATCAACCGACAATATACGCAAGCGAATTTAGATGCGATTTTTGCTTACGCAGTCTTTTTTCCATTGGTCGAAATCATTTCGGCGGCTGCATTGGGTTTGATGGTTTGGTATGGTGCGCAGGGCGTGATTGGCAATGAGATTACGTTGGGCGTGTTGGTAGCGTTTCCGGTTTATTTGAATATGTTATTTCGTCCGATTCGGATGTTGGCAGATAAATTTAATGTGTTACAAATGGGCATGGTCGCCGCAGAACGCGTATTTAATTTGTTAGATGACGCTACGTTTGATGAACCGACTGGAAAAATCAAAGTAAATCGTTTAACAGGCAATGTCGAGTTTAAAAATGTTGATTTTGCCTATGATTTACAAAATAAAGTGTTGAAAAAGGTTAATTTCGCGCTCCGATCGGGCGAAACCTTAGCAATAGTGGGCAGTACAGGTTCGGGGAAAACGACGATTACAGGTTTATTGAGCCGTTTTTATGAAATTCAAAACGGAGTGATTGAGGCAGACGGCATTGATATTCGACAATACGATTTGGCAACCTATCGCCGCCGAATTGCGGTGGTGTTGCAAGATGTTTTCCTATTTTCGGGTTCGGTGATGGATAATATTACGTTGCGAGACCCTTCCATTTCAAAAGCAACCGTGATAAAAGCCGCACAAATGATTGGTGCTGATATATTTATAAATAAATTACCGAATGGATATGATTATCAAGTCATGGAGCGCGGCGCGACTTTGAGCATGGGACAACGACAGTTGATTTCCTTTGTGCGCGCCTTGGTTTGTGACCCTGATGTGTTGATTTTGGATGAAGCCACTTCTTCGATTGACCCTGAGACGGAAGGTGTGATTCAATATGCGATTGAAAAATTGATTGCGAAACGCACGTCGATTATCATTGCGCATCGGTTGAGTACGATTCGACATGCTCATTATATTATGGTGATGGAGCGCGGGGAAGTCCGCGAATTTGGTACGCATCAGGAATTGTTGCAACAAGAAGAGGGTTTATACCGAAATTTATATGAAAAACAATTTGCCGCTTTACAACCAATTTAGGTAAAAAGACCTTTCAGAGGGAGCAACATTTAAAAAAATGATTTTTTTGCAAAAAAATCATTTTTTTAAATGTTGCTCCCTCTACCCCGCCTCTGGCGGCGCAACCTTATTTTTGAAAGTAATACTAATATTGGTTGTAAAGCTGAAAATTCTTGATTCAAAGGGTGCGTGTTGTGTTGGATACTTTTTTTATGGTTCAAAATTTGAACGAAACTTACAATGTTGGAGCAGCAACCAGATATTTCGTCCGAAAAAACGCCTGTTTCTGAAACCGATTCTACTTCTGAAACAGTCGTTACGTTGTCCCGCCACCCGCCTTTATGGAAACGGATGTTGCGCTGGACGCGAAAGGTTGCGTTTTACCTCATCGGTGCATGGATTGCCGTTATTTTTTTGTTTCGATTGGAAACGGTTCAAAATTGGGTCATTGGCGAAGTGACACACGCGTTATCGAATGCGCTGCATACCAAAGTTGAATTGCAAAAATTTTATTTTGATTATAATGGTTCGTTGGTTATCAATGGTTTACATATTAACGATTTGAAAGGTGATACGCTGCTTTACGCTAAAGATTTAAGTGCCGATTTAGATTGGTCTCCGCTTATTTTCAATCAAATTGTTTGGATTAATACGGTTTATTTGGCGGGTGTAACGTTTAATTTGCATCGTCCGCTTGGCTCATATGATTATAATTTGCAATTTATATTAGATTATTTCGACCCACCTTCAGATATTCCGAGTCTAGAAAAACCGCCCTTAGATATTCGGATTGGACATATTCATTTGCGCGATGTTTTGTTTGATAAAAACGATTCGGTGGGTGGTCAGCGATTGACAACGCGCTTGGTTGGTGCTGATATTCACACACAATCAATGGATTTTCCAAACAATTTTTTGCATTTCAGCGAAGTGAAAATTCATCAACCGAAAGTACATTTGACTCAATTTGTGGCAACACCTTTGCCGCCGCGTCCTGCAAAACCTGCCGTACCTGTCCTAAACGATACTTTAAATCAAGGATTCAAACGACAACCGTTTAGAATGGCGATTGATGTTATCCGAATAAATGATGGAAAATTTGATTTAGACGATTGGGAACGCACGCCTAAACCGTTTTTACCCAAATATTTATTGGATTTTGACCACCTCAAAGTCTTGGACATACAGGCAAGTATGCGCAATATTTTGTTTTTAGAAGGAGTCGTAACGGGGGCAGTGGATGGGATTTCGCTCCAAGAAAAAAGCGGTTTTGTGATTCAAAAATGCTCTGTCAATGAAACACGGGTTTCTGCAACCGAGACGCAACTCAATGGTATTCAAATCATTACGCCTTATTCAATTTTGGGCGATACCTTTGTGATGAAACATCCGAATGGTTTGGAAGATTTTAAAGATTTTAATAATACGGTTTATATGGATGCGCGGATTCACACATCGAAAGTGATGTTGGGTGATATTATGGCGTTTGCGCCGCCGTTGGAAAAGAACGATTTTTTTGTTAAAAACAAAAAATCATTAGCAACGATGGAAGGGCGATTGCTTGGAAGGGTCAATTCGTTAAAAGCATATGACATTAATTTGAAATTAAATGAATATTTTAAATTCAAAGGCGATATAGAAACGCATAATTTGGCAGTGACGGATGAAGAAATTATGAATATGAAAATTAGGCGTTTGGAATCAAATGTAAAGTCATTAAGACAATTACTACCTGGTTTTAATCCGCCTGCGGAAGTGGATAAATTAGGTAATTTGGATTTTACAGGCAGTTTTGAAGGCTTTTTTGAAGATTTTGTGGTCAATGGCGTGTTGAAAACGGATATTGGGCAAGCATCGGGGCATGAATTGCGGTTGAATCTGAAACCGGGCAAAGATGATGCGCGATATAGTGGGGATGTTGCTTTCAAAGATTTTGATTTGGGCAAATGGGCGGATAATCCTGATTTGGGCAAAATTACGTTCAAAGCCTATGTGAAAGATGGTTTGGGGATTACAAAAAAGCATCCGCGTGTCAATTTGACAGGGAAAGTGGAAAGTTTTTGGTTTAAAAAATACGAATATCGCAATTTGACGGTTCGAGGCGAATTGCGTTCGGATTTATTTGAAGGGCATTTGACGGGGAAGGATGATAATATGGATTTTAATTTTGATGGAACGGTCAATTTTGCAGGTGAAAAACCTTTATATGATTTTAAATCAGAAGTTTATAAATTAGATTTAAAACGATTGAATTTGGCGCAAGATGATTTGGTGGTCATGGGCAATATCGTGATGAAATTGACGGGCGATAAATTATCCAATCTGAGTGGAGAAGCGCGAGTGAATCATTTGAAATTGATTTTAAAACAAAAAGATATTATTGAAATAGATAGTTTGAGTTTGAAATCCTATGTGGATGAAAGCCAAAATAAACATTTTTGGGTGGATTCGGAAGTTTTTTTAATCGATTTGGTTGGAAAATTTGATATTGAAGCGATTCCTGAAGCGTTAAAACAACATTTTGCGTTGAATCATCCACGATTGACGAAAGATTTGCATTTATTGCCTGATAATAAAATCATTGCTAATCAATCTTTTACGTATAATATTAAAATTAAAGATACGAAGAATCTGACTTATTTAATGGATTCTTCTTTGAAACGCTTAACGGATTTGACCTTTAAAGGCAATTTTGATAATCAATTGAATCAATTGGGTTTTGAACTTTCTTTGGAAGAATTGCATTATGGCGACCTTCATTTTAGGGAAATTTGGCTCAAAGGCGACCGAAAAAATCATATTTTGCCTTTTGAATTGACGATTTACCACACCCGTATTGGCGATGAACCGAATGCAAAACATTTTGAAAACATTGCTTTTAACAATACTTTATATGGCGACACCCTCAAAATTGGCGTTGCTTCGGACACGTTTTCGTCTTCTTTTCAATTTGGGCGATTGGATGTAAATGCCATTTTGATACCTTTGGATACCCTGTATCGGTTGTCTTTTGACAATTCGACTTTGCATTTTTTCAATGATAAATGGGCGGCGGACACAGGTAATTACATTGTTTTCAACAAAAATTACCTTAAATTCAATAATTTTGATTTTAAAAATGGCGATTATAGCATTAGTTTTGAATCCATTAATAACAAAGGGATTCATGCCACATTAGAAAATTTTGACCTTGCATCGGTGAATAAGTATGTGAATGACAATCACTTTCGCTTGAGTGGAAAATATAAAGTGGAAGCAACCACTGATAATATTTTCAAAATGACGAATTTGAATATCAAAGGTTCGATGGAACGCTTTTTTGTCAACAAAGAAGATAGGGGGCGATTAGATGTGGATGTGACGATGGAAGACTTGAAAAGTTCTGTATATGCGTATATCAATTTGTTGAAAGCCGAAGAGCGTGAACCACTGGAACAATTAGTGATTGAAGGACGCTATTATCCAAACGATATGCGTACAGCGAAAGGATTTTTCAAGAAAAATGATATTGCTGTTGATTTAAAAGTGACTAATTTGCCATTCAAATTATTAAATTATTTAATAGAAAGTGGGATGTCTGGCACCGAAGGACGCGTAGAAGGCGATTTAAACCTCACTGGACAATACAATTATCCCGAAACGAAGGGCAAAATGCGCTTATATAATGCTGCATTTACAGTGGATTATCTGAAAAATCGAATTTTTATCCCTGATGCTATTGTTAAAATTAATAATACGATGTTTGATGCAACAGGCGGCATCATGAAGGATGCGGAAGGCAATACGGCTCTTGTAGAAGGCGGTTTGACACACGATAGATTGAAAAATTGGGGGATGAAAGCCCGCTTAATTGCGCCAAAATTTGTTTGTTTGAACACCACACGCGCTGATAACCCACTCTTTTACGGAAAAGCAATCGGTGCGGGTGACATTCGATTCACTGGAAATTTCGACAAACCCGATATTAAAGTGATTGCGACGGCGGGGAAAGGGACGAAAATCGTTTTTCCATTCACGAAAGAGCAAAATGCAACCGAATTGAAATTTATCAAATTTAAAAATAAAAATATAGTTCAAGATTCGACGGTGCGCACGACGATATTTTCAGAGGGCGTTCCGGGCAGCACTTTATCGTCTCGCGTGAAAGATTTGAATGGGGTCAGTTTCGATATGAACCTCACTTTAACGCCTGAAGCCGAAACGAATTTGATTTTTGACGAAGTGGCGGGCGATAATATCAAGGCTTGGGGAACGGGTGATTTGCAATTGACTTTCGAGCGCGGTGGCGAAATGGAGATGAAAGGGCAATATAATATTGTCAAAGGCGATTATTTGTTTACTTTATTGCGCGTTGTGAATAAAAACTTTGCGATTAAGGAAGGCGGCTTTATCAAATGGAATGGTAGCCCGTTTGATGCGCAAATCAGTATTGATGCCGCCTACAAAGGTTTGACGACTTCGCCTCATAATTTAATTAGTGAATATGTGAATGGTTCGGATGAACTCAAAAGGGAGGCAAATAAACCGACTCCTGTGGATTTGACCTTGCGTTTGCAGGGCGCGATGTTGAAACCTGATGTGAGTTTTGAAGTCGGTTTCCCAAAATTAACAGGACAATTGAAAAGTTTTGTAGATAACAAGGTTCGCACGTTGCGCCAAGAACCGAATGAGTTGAATCGTCAAATGTTTGGTTTGGTCATGGTGGGCAGCTTTTTGCCACCTGATATCGCTTTATTGGGTGCGCAGGAACTTCAAACAGGCGGCGTAAATACCGCAGCAGAATTGTTATCAAGCATGATGAATCGTTTTTTAGCGGATTATGTAAAAGGCGTTGATTTACAGATTGGTTATAATATAGCAAGTTTGGGTAATATACAAAGCATTGGAAAAGCCGAACATAGGGTTCAGTTTAAGGCAGCTAAAACGCTTGGCAAAGATGAAAGATGGAATATTGCTGGAGGGGTAGGCGTAGAGCGCAAGATTGTGGATGCTGCTGAATTATTTGTCGGCGGCGATTTCATGGTGGAATATGCGATTACGGAAGACCGCCGTTTTAAAATCCGCATTTCGCAAACGTATGACCAAATTTTAGAAGGGGTGCGATACAGACCCGCTTTGGGGATTCGCTATCGTAGAGAATTTAATTCTATCAGTAATTTTATGTCTTTTTTTAAAAAAGAGAAAAGTAAATAATGCCAAAAAAAATAGGCATCTATTGTTGAATAGATACCTATTTTTGTTTTTAAATGATTGATAACCAATCATTTACGGCAAACTTGTGGAGCCGCAGGGAATTTCTACTTTTTTGTTTAAAATATTGAAACTCAATGTTTTATCAGAGTGCATTTGCTTTTGCGCAAATGTACTCTGATTCTTTTTATAGGCATAATGATTGCTCATTTTTTTCTTAGAAAAAGGCTTCCAATGCTAATTTTATTTTTTTCAAGAAAAATCGTATTTATGAGTAATTTTATTAAGTCCGTTCTTTTGGTGATTTTCTTGCCGCTATTGATTATGTTGGTCATTGTGTATAATGACCATAATCCGCAATCATGGGCTTATTTCGTGCATGGATACGCGGCATTGCTATCATGCTTCACCCTTCTTGCTATTTTTATAATGATAATGAGTCTATGGCAAGAAGGGGTGAAATTTTTAAATCAAAATGATGATTTTAAAAAGGAATTTTTTAGTGAGTTACGTAAGAAGGCAGAATAATATTTGGTATTGCTCTTTTTACCTCTTTTTACCTATTTTTTTAATCACTTCATTTTCAATCATTTGCGTCTTGCCTGGTGCGAATCAAAATGCCTGAATTCAGGACAACATGGGAACCACAGGCAAAATAATATTCTGTTTTATGAAAATTTTATTTACGTTTTTTTTATTTTTTGGGTGCATTTTGGGCGCGGATTCGCAAACGATTTGTACCAAAGTAGTCATTATAAAACCAGTATTGACTACGGAAAACAAAAAGGTGCTGCTAACAGCCGCCGTTTATGAAATCCAATACAAAGACTTGGTAATCAAAGAAGGTCTTTGGGATGTGGAAACCAAAAACGGGCTGCCTTGTAAAGTCTGGAGAGAGCCTGTCATCATTAGGATACCAGAACAGGTGGAAGTACAATCTGCCGTTTACAAGGATGTGATTGTACAGAAAACAGTCCGGAATGGAGATGTAAAGGTAGTGGAAACAGATTGCCTATAAAAAATCATGATGATATATCAACTTTACGTGTCAACGAACCCCGATAGATTTACAATCAGGGTAAAAAATCCTGCGGATGATGGAATGTATCCCAATCTGATTGCGGAATCTAAGGATTTGAGTTTATTCAAAATCTTTATTTTTACGTCCTCTATTGGGTCGCCGACGACAGACGTTGAGGAGCTAAAGGATAGATTCCAACATTTTGAAAGTAAATTATATAGACCCTCAAAACAGATACTTGACTCCGTATCTGTTTTGAGTTCTTTTTAGCATAGTATGTCTTTTGTGTAAAAGTGTGAATGTACATGGGCTGGGGGGCTGGTATTTTTCACACTTTTTTCCCTAAAAAAATAGTTAAGGATGTTAATGACACTCCAGAAAAAAACAATGACAGGGCATAAACAGCGTATAGATAGCCAAATTGACCTGTTGGTAAACGACCTTCTAAATCGTTGAAAACAAATATTATTTGGCAACGGCATTTTTTTACAAAAATGCCGTTTTTTTTTATTTTTCTAATTCATTGATTTTTAATCTTTTGTGCTTTGCCTGGCGCAAATCAAAATGCCTGAATTCAGGACAACAGGCGAACCGCAGACAAAATAATATTCTGTTTTATGGAAAATACATTTTCAGAAAATGTTGCGGAGCGATCTAATTAATTTTCATCATAAAAACCTAACAAAATGAGAAAAAAAAAGGGAAAAAAAGGGAAAGAGGTCCGCATCATTGATGCCGTTTTTGCCAACACGATTCATTTAATGGATGAGTTGGAAAATCGCCGCCACGACTATACAAGACAACAAATCGTTAGAGATGTTGTGGATGAATTAAAGCCCGTTGTTGAGGATGCGGTTAAAGTATGGATGCGACAACCAATAGTTAAGGATGTTAATGACATGAATGACACTCCATAAAAAAACAATGACAGGGCAAAAACGCGTCCATCTCATTGATTATCATTGTTTTAAATAGTTGTTTTTTTTTGCCGTCATTCAAAAAACAACTTTTTTTTAAATGCCTTTTTTAAATAAAAACCGATGTTTGCTTCAGGTGAACCAATCACAATCTTAAAAAAGATTGAATGACGGCGTACCCGAATATCGATTGTTGGCAATCATTGCTAACAATCGATTTGACGACACCGTTGTCCCTTTTTTTGAAAAAGTCTATCTCAAGATATTTATTGTAGATGATTTAAAATATTTGATTG
>JBDLWG010000071.1:0-5860 GCA_039804385.1 Bacteroidota bacterium | reverse complement strand
TGGATAAACGCATGGGTGAATTGATGAAAAAACATCCTTCTATCGGCGATTGGCGCAATACAGGCTTATTAGGTTGCTTGGAATTGGTCAAAAATCGGGCTACGAAAGAGCCGATGGCTCCGTTCAATGCCACCGCTGCTGAAATGGCGGTGATGAATCAAGTCGCAGCTTATCTGAAAAAAGCGGGCATGTACACCTTTGTTCGTTGGAATTACATCTTTGTTGCGCCGCCGTTATGCGTGACGCGGGAACAAATGGAGGAAGGTTTGGCAATGATTTCAGGCGCATTAGCGATTGCGGATAAGTATTGCGTTTAAATATACATTTCCTAAATGATTTGTAAATCAATTCAAGTATAACTTGCGTCAAGTTTCAAACTTGACGCAAGTTTATTTCACAACTCAATATATGCCTTTCCTAAATGAGTTGAAAATAAATTCGAGCACAACTTGCGTCAAGTTTCAAACTTGACGCAAGTTTATATAAAAAAATCGACAACAACGTTGTTGTCAGTTAACTACTTATTTTAATTTTTCCCATCTATTACACCATCTCGATTTTTCACATAATACACATACGCATCCTTCGCATAGCCTCTCCTGACCTGCAAATGCGCTTCGGATTGGTCCGCAGGGCGTTCAAATTTTAAAACGACTTCATCACAAGCTCTATCCACAGTCGTATCGGCATCCATCAACAAATTATAAACGCGGACAAAATCCGTTTTTAATTCGTCCACCAAAAAAACCAATTGTGCATCCATATCGAATAAAATGTTTGCGCCAAGCGGTTGCGCAAAAAATTTTTTGCGTCGCGGTGGATACGTCCATTGCGCCAAACCTGCGCCTGCTAATTTCGGACCTTGTTGCCCAGAAACGCGATTCATCACCATTTCCGCACTAAAATTAGTGAAATTGCCCATCGAATCTCGTGCATACATGGGATTTGCGGCTTGACTCCCTTCAATTCGATTGGGAATCAACGCCGATTCTGCATAGAGGTTGCCGACTAAACCCGCCGCACCCGTTAAAGGAAATTGATATTTGTCAATCAAAATTTTCATAACATAAATCATCCGCGCCTCACGCGGGCGTGTTGTCCAAATCGTTGCATTTGGATTGGGGCGCGTATGAGGCGTTTCGTCGGCAAATAATTTTTGAACAAGTCCCCAGATACCTTGTAAACTGCTGAGGAAAACACTGCGTAATGGATTTGGCATAATCGTTCATTTTGGTTGCAAATGTAGAATAAATGTGGATATAACATTGATATTTTTTTAACACATAGTTCTCATAGGGGACATAGGACACATAGGGGCAATCTTCTACATTTCGTTTTCTGGATGTAAAAGATTCAAAAACAATGGATTGAGGAGGATTGCCTCTATGTGTCCTCTGTCCTCTCTGTGAACTATGTGTTGAATTTAGACAACAAAATACGCGCTTCTTTTGTTAAAACGGTACTTTTGTGATTGTTAAAAATAATATTTCTTTGAAAAATCTGAATTTTCCGACCTTATTCCGCTTGGCATATTGGGACGGGCGGCGCAATCGAAGCCGATTAATCCTTTTTGTATCTTCTATTATTGCGGGTATTGCGTCTTTGGTGGCGTTACAATCGTTCAGTGAAAATTTACAACACGATATTTCGGGGCAAGCCAAACAATTGTTGGGTGCGGATGTCGTCCTAAATGGGACGCAACCACCGCCGCCGAACATGCAATTTTTATTGGATTCGCTTGGCAAACGCGGCGAGCGCACCGATATGACTAATTTTTTCACAATGGCGTATTTTCCAAAAACGGATGGGACGCGTTCCGTACTCATACGAGCGCGGCGCGGACTATTTCCGTTTTACGGACATATGAAAGTCGAACCTGAAGGCGCGAATGAGCGATTGGAAACAGGGGATTTTGCCTTATTGGACAAACCTTTGATGCTACAATTTGATTTAAAAGTGGGCGATTCGGTTCGAGTGGGGGCGTTTTCTTATCAAATTATTGGCGAAGTGATTTCCGCGCCAGGACGAGCCTCTATGGGCGCGTCGATTGCACCTGCGATTTATCTACCCTTGAATCGACTGGATTCGGTCAACTTATTACAACGCGGGAGCCGCATCGAATATCAATATCTATTTCGCTTTCAAGATAATACAAATATTGATAATTTAAATAAAATATGGAGTGACCGTTTAGAAAAAGACCATTATCGCATCGAAACTGCCGCAGAACGGCAGCGCAATACAGGGGATGCGTTCAATCAAATGACTGATTTTTTAAATCTCATTGGTTTTATCGCGCTGTTGTTGGGTTGTATCGGAGTGGCGAGTGCCGTCAATATTTACATCAAAGACAAATTAGCAACGGTTGCCATTTTGCGAACTTTGGGCGCGAGTGGGCAACAAGCTTTCCTGATTTTTTTAATACAAATTGTATTTATGGGTTTGGGCGGCGCAATGGTTGGGGCGATTTTGGGGACGATTTTGCAAAAAATCATTCCAACCGTGTTGCGTGAATTTCTGCCGATTGATAATGTGAGTACGAATCCATCGTTTTCCGCCATCAGTCAAGGCATTTTAGTGGGTTTGGGCATGTCGGTTTTATTTGCCTTGTTGCCTTTGTTGATGATTCGGCGAACATCGCCTTTGCGTGTTTTGCGCGGCAATGACGATGCCGAAACCAATAGAGACCCAATTCGTTGGCTTATCTATGGTTTAATTTTCATATCCATTTTCGGATTTAGTTGGTTGCAAACCAAAAGTATCACCGTATCATTAGGTTTCATTGGTGGGGTGAGTGCGGCATTGCTTTTATTGACCGCGATTGCAACAGGCTTGATGACCGTTTTAAGGCGATTTTTCCCAACAGGTTGGAGTTATGTATTCCGACAAGGAATTGCTAATTTGTATCGTCCTAATAATCAAACGGTTACGTTAGTGGTGAGTATTGGATTGGGGACGATGTTGATTTCAACCTTATTATTAATCCAACAATTATTATTAAAACAAATCACGTTTGCGGGCGCGGGAACACAACCCAATATGATTATTTTTGATATTCAATCGGGTGATAAACAAAGTGTTGCGTCCTTAGTTCGAGAAAATAAGATGCCTGTCATCCAAGAAGTGCCTGTCGTGACCCTTAATTTGGAATCCATAGACGGTAAAACGCGGGAAGATTTTAAAAAAAGACCTAAAACGGATCAATCAAGGGTTCCAAGATGGGTTTTTGAACGGGAATACCGTGTTACCTATCGAGATACGTTGATTGAATCGGAAAAAATGCTTTCGGGAGCTATGCCCGGAATTGAAAAACCAATGGTAACGGAAGACGGCGTAATCGGCGTGACGATAGCAGACCGCATTGCCGAAAATATGCACGCACAAGTCGGTACGCGGCTGACGTTTAACATTCAAGGCGTTATCAAAGAGACGGTTGTAACAGGGATTCGCAAAGTGGATTTCAATCGGATGCAAACCAATTTTTTCGTTGTTTTCCCTCAAAATGCGTTGCCGAAAGATGTTCCACAATTCCATGTAGTCGTCACACGCACGACTTCTGCCACACAATCAGCTCTTTTTCAAACCCTTATGGTTAAGAAATATCCATCTGTATCGGTCGTAGATTTAAATGGCGTTTTAAAAACAGTGGATGAAGTATTGACCAAAGTGGCATTTGTGATTCGCTTTATGGCAATGTTTTCGATTTTAACAGGATTATTGGTCTTGATAGGCTCTGTTTTTCTGACCCAGTTTCAACGCATGCGCGAAAGCGTTTTATTGCGGACTTTGGGCGCGAGTCGTTGGCAGATTTTAAATATTAATGGTTTAGAATATTTGTTATTGGGTTTATTATCCAGTTTTGCGGGTGTAATTCTTTCGATTGGAGCGACTTATGCATTATCTAAATTTGTATTTTCAACACCGTTTAGCATTGATTGGAAACCCTTGATTTTGACTCCATTAATCATTACGATTTTAGTGGTCATCATCGGTTTATTGAATATGCGCGGCATTGTGCGCAAATCGCCTTTGGAAGTATTGCGGTCGGTCATTGGTTAGTTGTTATAAATTGGAACGCGGATTTTGGGGGATGTTTCATTTTGGAGGAAAAGAAGGTTACACGTTGTTGGACAATGGATGTACGGATTTTTACAGATTCGTACAGATTGGTACGGATTTTTTTGAAAAAATCCGTACCAATCCGTGAAAATCCGTAAAATCCGTACCTCCATTGCCAACAAGGTGTAACCCACCAATGAAACATCCCCGAAAATCAGCCCAATCCGTGTCATCCGCATTCCAATTCGCGCTTAAAAAAAGGATTATACAGTGGTTACAAAATAAAACCCAAAAACACGGCGTTAAAGCGAAGTTAAATTCTAAAAAATTTTACTAAAACAAGTCCAAAAAAAATCCAAAATCACATAAGAGAAACATTCATGAACCGAATCGGATTACTCGTTATCGCCGTCTGTTTGTCGAGCCTATCGGAAGCGAATGCACAGGACATTCACTTTTCGCAGTTTTATCAGGCTCCCCTGCACCTCAACCCTGCTTTGACGGGGGTGATGAATTGCAATCAGCGTGTTGCTGCTAATTATCGCAATCAATGGGCTTCCGTCTTGCGCGATAAGGCGTTCACGACGAGCAATGTCTCTTACGACCAAAAGGTTGGAGTCGGTCGATACGATTTCATGGGCTTTGGCGGCTCCATTTGGAATGACCAAGCAGGCTCGTTGAACCTGCGTTTGACGCAGTTACATGGCAATTTTTCGTATAGCAAACGCATGGGTGGCTATCGAAATAAAGCATCGTATTTGGTGATGGGCGTAGATGTGGGGGTGGCGCAACGCGGCATCGACTACACACAAGCGCGCTGGGGTTTGCAAAACTTAAATGGAACGTATGACCCGAGCATTGGGAGTGGGGAGTCGTCCACCATCTTAGACCAGGTTATCTATCCCGAAGTCGGCGCGGGTTTGATGTGGTTTTCGGTGATAGACCGCAATACCAATTGGTTTGTGGGCGGCGCGTATCACCATATCAATCGGGCGAATCAATCGTTTCAAAAAGAAAAATTTATTGGTTTGTATAGCAAATTTACGATTCACGCGGGCGCGGAATTTCAACTTGCGGATAGAATTGGGTTGATTCCGGGCGCGGTCGTATTCTTACAAGGTCCTTCTTTTCAAACCAATTTGGGGACAAGTCTGAAATTTTTGCTCGGTAGCATGAAAACGACCGAAGAAGCGATTCAATTTGGGCTTTGGTCGCGCTTGGCAAATAAGACAAGCGTTGATAATAAAGCTTCAGGTGGACTTTTGATGGATGCATTGATTGCCTCTACAAAATTTGATTACAATCAATTCAGTATTGGTTTTAGCTACGATTTGAATATTTCATCGTTGCGCCCTGCGAGCCACTCAAATGGTGCTTTTGAATTTTCATTGGTGTATAAAATGTGTAGTAACATCAATAGAAATGTCTATTGTCCTAATTTCTAATGATTTATACATTTTCAAAAAAAATGGCAGCAAAAAAGAATCTCTTTTTTACTGCCATTTTTTTTGAAAACTAAATAAAATCATGCTTTTTTGTCGAACGATACTTTGCGTTGGTTGATTTTGGATACAATTGGAACGCGGATGACGCGGATTGGGCGAATTGGCGCGGATTTCTTTTGAAATTCATAAAAAAATCCGCGCCAATCCGCCGAATCCGCGTCATCCGTGTTCCCATTGTATCCCAAAAGTATCGTGTGCGAAGTATATTTCGATAACATGATACCGAAATAGCATCCCTTCGAGATTGAAAATCCTAATTCAGACCAAGCCAAATTAGATTACATTCCGTTGATTTT
>JBDLWG010000070.1:0-4092 GCA_039804385.1 Bacteroidota bacterium | reverse complement strand
AAGTGGCAGTTTATCTGCCACTCTTGTTTCTCCAACGGGTTGAGACCAAGGTTTGAATGATGAGATAGGTGCAAAACCATCGGCACGTCTAATGTTCGCATTACGACGTGCCTTTTTTTTGAGGAAGTAGGTTTTTAAGCCAATTGGCGTAGGTAATTAAAACTTTGTTTCAAGGCAATTTCGGGTTGTGCGACCAAATCTTGTTCTACAAAAAAATGCTTCACGCCATTTGCCAACGCTTGTTGAACAATGCCTTTTACATCCAATACGCCATCTCCAGCAGTCGTCATGTAAGGAAAAAGCTCCATCCATTGAGGTGCGGAACCGCCATCTCCTGAAAAAACTTTACTTTCTTTCATGTCTTTAAGGTGCATGGAAACGTACTTTTTGGGATATTTTTTTAACAAATCTACTGGCTTTACTCCACCTGCGGCAGTCCAAAAAACATCCATTTGCAACCCAACTTGGGCTACTTCGGGGCTATCCAACAACGAAAAAAGCAACGGTTGCTCTGTATTGGAAGCCGTTTTTAAACCATAACCGTGATTGTGGTAAGCAAACGTAATCCCTTCTTTTTGCGCATTTTCAGCAATTTGATGAAAAGTAGCGGCAACGCGTTTGTAATCATCTGCCGTTTTGCGTTTTTCTTCGGGAATAGCGGGTAAAACCACATATTTATGTCCCAAAAATCGGGCAGCTTCCCCCAATTGTGGCATATGATTGACCAAAGTATCCCAATCCGTATGCGCAGAAGGAGCTGTGAGGTTATATCTTTTCAAAATGGCTTTGACTTCTTGGATGGATTTTCCAAAATAGCCACTGCCCGAAAAGCCTAATCGACCGCCGATTGCCTTCCAACGCTCATGTGCAACGGGCGCACTGCAAGGATAGGGTCCAAAAAGTTCTAATTCTTGATAGCCCATCTTGGCTAAGAGAGCAATCGTGCCTTCAAAATCCTTGTCTAAGGATTTCGGCAAGGAAAATAATTGGATACCCAATTTTTTAACGCGCTTTAATTCGAGGATAAGCTCGTCAAGCGGCGTGACCGCAACGCCTGTTGTTAAAACCGTTGCGTTTTTGATAAAATTACGTCTTGTCATCATACATAGAGAAATTTGGAGCTAAGGTAGCCATTATTTAATTTAAAATCCCATGAACTTTTTACCCTATTTGGTGGTTTAAACAAAGTGGGCAAAAATTATTTACGCTATTCAATTATTTGTGTTGGTTTTTAAGAAAAAATGCTTTATCTTCATCCGTTTATACAGGTTAGGCACTTTCAGAAAAACCGTTATCGTCTTAAAAATGAAAAAAAAACAAAAAGGAGAAAAATTAAAAACTTCTGTGCAAGACCTTCAACAACTTGTTTTGAAATATTACAATGAGCATCCTAACAGAAAGTTTACAGCACGACAACTCATCCGCAATTTACAATTGGGCAATAATAAAGATTCGGTCAATTATGTGATTGAACAATTGATTTCCAAAGGTTTATTGCCTGATTCCTATGACCCTATTCTGGTGCGTGCGGAGAAAAAACAGGAACGGGCAGAAAATAAAAAAGCAGTGACGGAATCGGGCAAAGGCAAATCGCCTGCGAATCCTGTTGCTCCGACGACACCACCTGTGGACAAAACGCATCCAAAAGGTCAACCAAAGCAGCAGGGCAAATCCAAATCCAATCAAAACACGCCTTCCAATGCACCGCAAAGGGAGAAAATGAAATGGGAGGATAAACCGAAAAATCGGGATAAACAACGAGAGACTTATGAAGGAATCGTCGATAGGACTCGAAGTGGGGCGGCGTATATCAAATGTCAGGGATTGAAAACGGATATTTTTGTTTCGCCCAATCGCATGAATGGTGCTTTTCATGGTGATAGAGTGGTGGTGATTGGTTACGGAGACCCGAATAGTGGGCAACGCGTTGAAGGTGAAATTACGAAAATTTTGGAACGGGCTACAGAACATTTTGTTGGAAAAGTGTATCAGCAAGGGCGTTATAAAGTCGTTTTGCCTGACCGTGAAGGCATGCCTGCGATTTACCTCAGTCAAGACCCTGAAGCACAAATTTTGAATCAAGAAGTGCAAACGGGTGAAAAAGTGGTGGTCAAAATCACGCATTGGCAGAGCCTGCGCCGTGAATTTCCAGAAGGCGTAATTACGGCTATTTTGGGAAAACCGGGTAGTAATGATATGGAAATGAAGGCAATACTCATTAATAATGGTTTTAATATTGAATTTCCAGAAGACGTATTGAAAGAAGCAAAAGCGATTGATACGACGATTACAGATGCTGAGGTTGCCAAACGCCGTGATATGCGCGGTGTGCCGACGTTGACGATTGACCCGTCTGATGCAAAGGATTTTGATGATGCATTGAGTATTCAACAACTTGAAAATAAGGATTGGGAAGTGGGCGTACACATTGCGGATGTAACCCATTATTTGTTGGAAGATACGGCTTTGGATAAGGAGGCTTATTGGCGCGGCACGTCGGTTTATTTAGTGGATCGGTGTTGCCCGATGTTGCCTGAAAATCTTAGTAATGGGGTTTGTTCGTTGCGCCCGAATGAAGATAAATTGACTTTTTCCGCCGTTTTCACGTTTGATGAAGCGTTTAAACTCAAAAAAGAATGGTTTGGCAAAACCGTGACGCACTCGAATCGACGTTTTTCCTATGAAGAGGCGCAAGCCGTCTTAGAAACAGGGGAAGGCGATATGAGTATGGAACTCAAAGTGTTAAATGATATTGCGTTGAAATTGCGTAAAGCGCGTTTCCGCAAAGGAGCGATTAATTTTGAAACCGAAGAAGTGCGTTTTAAATTAGATGAAAAAGGCGTTCCCTTAGAAGTTTATATTAAAGAAAGAAAGGATTCCAATTTGTTGATTGAGGATTTTATGTTGTTGGCGAACAAACAAGTAGCCACTTACATTGCCAAAAAAGAAGCGATTGAAATTCCATTTGTCTATCGCATACATGACACGCCAGACCCCACCAAACTGGCTGATTTTGGTGCATTTGCGAGAGAATTAGGTATTAATCTTCTTTTAGATACGCCGAAAAATATTGCCAAATCGCTCAATGATTTGATGAAACTTTCGGAAAAAAATGATGCGTTGAAATTATTAACGCCGTTAGCGATTCGCTGCATGGCAAAGGCAGAATACAGCACCAATAATATTGGACATTACGGTTTGGCGTTTGAAAAATATGGACATTTTACTTCTCCGATTCGGCGTTATTCGGATGTGTTAGCGCATCGGGTTTTGGCGGATAATTTGACTAAAAAACAAACGGTTCGGGTGAATAAAGAATTGTTGGAAACGCGTTGTAATCGAATTTCCAAACAAGAGCGCAAAGCTGCCGATGCAGAGCGCGAAAGTGTGAAGTATAAACAAGTCGAATTTGTGAAAATGCATCTCGGCGAAGAATTTGATGGGATTATTTCAGGCATGATGGATAGAGGACTTTTCATCGAATTGAAAGGTTTGAAATGCGAAGGCATGATTCCATTCAACGATATGGACGAACCTTTTCAAGTGGAACCGTCGCGTTTGAAGGCAAAAGGGATGATTACAGGACAATTTTTGCGTTTAGGTGGTGCGGTTCGGGTTCGAGTGGTGCGGGCGGATTTGGATAGACGGCAGATAGAATTGCAATGGGTTCCAGTTGAAAAAGTCGCTCCTGTGCCTATGAAAACGGCTTTAGCAAAAGAGGTCAAAAGCCGAACTAAAAAAGCAGTCGAAACCACTGAGGAAGCGAAACCAAAGCGAGTACGCAAGCCGAAACCGAAAATTTAAGCTGCGTTATAAAGTGAAATTTTTTTATCAAAGTATAAGCTGTTGAAAATCAGCGAATTAACTTGCGTCTGGTTTCAAACTGGACGCAAGTTTTGCATTTAATTTAGTTTAATTATACTTTACGCACGATGGTTTTGGGATAGGATGGATGTACGGATTTCACGGATTCGCACCGATTGGTACGGATTTAAAAAAAATCCGTACCAATCGGTGCGAATCCGTGAAATCCGTATATCCATCCTATCGCAAAACCATCGTGCGTAAAGTATAAATAGTTGGAGACCCATT
>JBDLWG010000069.1:0-13950 GCA_039804385.1 Bacteroidota bacterium | reverse complement strand
TAATTAGAATCAGGAATTAAAGAATGGTAGGAATTAAGGACACATTGGTTTGATTTTTTGCAAAAAATCAAACCAATGTGTCCTTAATTCCTACCATTCTTTAATTCCTGATTCTAATTATTGTACCACTGTATTACGGAACAAAACCCCAAGCGAACATATATGCATTATCTGGATGCAAATGTTCCATACGAATTCTGGCGAATCCATTATCGCCCCATTGTTTTCCACGACTGTTAACAACCAACACATAATCTTTTTTCTGATTATAGCCGATGATACAAACCGCATGGCAATTTGGTTTTTTATTTATATCTAAAGAACCAATTTCCCACAAAAAATCATTTTCTTTATTGGGTTCGTTATGGACGGTGTTGAGATTCAAAATCATTAAAACAGGTTGGTGCGCTAAATAGTCACAAAGTGTTTTCGTATCTACAATTCTTTCCAATCCAGCAGCAGCATATCTATATCTCTCGTCTTCCAATTTATCACTATATCCGTGACTGTCTTTCGGAATCGGTTTACTTTTATCCGTACAACAGAGTGGGGCTGGGCATCCATCAAAGGATGGAGTCGCTGATAAATCATACCGTTGCGCTAGTATAACGTCATGTGCCTCTGGTAGCGTCATGCCTGAATCACATTTTCCTGTGTGTGCACAAATAAAATAAGGCGAATAGGGAGTGACTTTTGATTTTTTTTTAATACTTGCTTTAATCGTCAAAGCATAATAGCACATTGACCAAGCTACACAGGAATTACATTTGCCTTGATCGGCTGCGGGTGGGCAGTATTTCAACCAAGAAACTTTCATCTCTGCTTCCTCCTCCTGTATCGTCCCAACACAATCAGTACATACGAACTTCTCATACTTATCTAAGTAAGGGTAAAACTTGGGTGGAATGCAACCTTGCGCCTTCAAGAAAGCAGGCAATAACAAGTAAAAAAAGCCAAGTAAAATTTTTTTCATTTTTAAAAGTAAAAGATTTTTAATAAAATCATCCATTGGATACGTTGTCTGACTGTGGATTTCTTTAAGAACCGTTACAAACTATCTTTAAAATTTAATATTTGGTATTTAATATTTCGTATTTTGCGCCTAAAAAGATTGATTTTTCGCTTAACGAATAATAATTGTTTAGAGCGCGTGATTTTGCGCCTAAAACGATTGATAACGTTTGGTTTAATATATTCTTGATTATTAAAATTAAAATAGATGTGAGGAACATATCTATTTTGCCTTACATCCTTCCAATGACCTGTTTGATGAAAGGAGTCTAAGGCGATTTGCCCTGCGGAATATCCTTTATCAGCCATTTTTTGATACCAGTGTTGCGCCAATGAATCATTTTTAAGAATTCCTTTGCCAAAGGCGTACCGATATGCCAAAGAAGCCATGCCTTGAGCATTTCCTGCTGCCGCTTTTAGGTGACTTAGATACACTGCGGTATTATAAGAAACTTCTTGTCCTTGATTTTTAAAAAGCGTATCTTGTTGATGCTCCGCTTTTTGGAACCAAAAGGCTGCCATGACAGGATGTTGAGGAACGCCTTTGCCAGTTCGATAGAGGCGGCTCAGATTTTTTTGAGCGGCGGCATTGCCTTGATGCGCTGCGGTTTCATACCAATAAAGAGCCTTTTCCATAGCTGGTGGCAAGGCGGTTTCATACCAATGTCCTAAATGATTTTGAGCGACTTCATCTCCTTGTTGGGCAGCATCATTATAATAATTAAATGCAGTGCCTGCATTTTTGGGGATACCTTTGCCTGTTTCGTAAAGTTGCCCTAAATGAATTAAAGCATTTAGATTGTTTTGACATGCCGCCTCTTGATACCAATAAAGTGCCTTTTTGGAATCCTGTGGTACACCTTTTCCCTGTTCATACATCCAACCCAACCGATTTCGAGCTTCATCATGTCCTATATCCGCTGCTTTTTGATACCAAAAAACGGCTATCGAATCATTTTGTGTAACGCCTTTCCCATATTCATAAAGCCACCCCAAATGGCTCTGCGCTTCAGGGTCTTCTTGAAAAGCGGCTTTTTGATACCAAAAGAAAGCCATCGAATCGTTTTTGGCAATTCCTTTACCTTGTTGATAACGCCAACCTAAACGGGTTTGCCCTTCTGGATGACCGAGCAAGGCTGCTTTTTGATACCAAAATGCGGAGATGCTATCGGTTCTTGCATTGGATTCGGTTGGATCACCTGCATAAAGTATCCCAAATTCAAGCATTGAATCAACATTAAAAAGAGGAGGCTTACTTTGATAATTGGAGAATTTCGAGGGGAGAACCCACTGATACATTATATTATAAAGATATTGGTCCTCTTTTTTTTGGGAATATATACCCTCAAGAATGGTTGCATCCCATTCATTTTCATCAATACTGGAAGACATCTCTATGACTCTATATGAGATAGGTCGCCATCTTTTTAAATAACTATTAGGTTGAGCTTGCGAAAGCGAACTAAATACCAATAGAATGGACAAGGTGCAAAATGATTTCATCAAAACGGGAATTAGGTATTATTTTAACAAAATTGAATCCATTGCAAAAATAATCCTATTTCAAGTTTTTTAATAACGAAATCAAAAAAATTAACTTTTTGTAGATAATTAGTTTAAATGTACAAGAATTGCGTCAAGTTTCAAACTTGACGCAATTTAACTTATGAAATAGGATGCTGATGATTGGAAGGATTAGAAGGATGTTTTCGGTTGAATCATGCAAAGGTACAAAAAGTGCGTCAAGTTTCAAACTTGACGCACTTTATAGGATGCTGATGATTAGAAGGATGTTTTCCGTTGAATCATGCAAATGAAAATTCAAAAAATCCTTCTAATCCTTGAAATCATAAGCATCCTATTTCAACAATTTTCCAAAGCAGAAACGGCTGCTTATTTTCTAATTCTAACTATATCAAGTGCGTCAAAGGTGCATCATCTGGTAATGATAACAATTTTGTCACTAATTTGCGTACACCTTCGGTTGCTTTCATGGGCATAAGCGTCAAATTCGACTTTTTCAACTCATGATTGACCGCAGGTTTTGGGTCAATATAATAGACTGGAACACCGCGTTTGGCATATTCCACCAAGCCCGCCGCAGGATACACTTGCATTGAAGAACCAACCACCATCACCAAATCCGCTTCCCCAACCCAATGCGCCGCTAACGGAATCAAAGGCACAGCCTCTCCAAACCAAACAATATGCGGTCTCAATTGAGAACCTTTTGGACATTTATCGCCAAGATGAATATCGGTTGTGCAGGGATAGATTAAATTCCCGTCCAAGGAACTCCGCGATTTGAGCAACTCCCCATGCAAATGAATGATTTGTTGGCTGCCGCCGCGCTCATGCAAGTCATCTATATTTTGCGTAATAATCGTAACGCGAAATTTGGATTCCAATTCCGCCAATGCATAATGAGCATCATTCGGCTTCACTTCCAACACTTGTTTGCGTCGTTCATTGTAAAAACGCAATACCAATTCCTTATTGCGCCGCCAACCTTCGGGCGAAGCCACATCCATCACTTTGTGATTTTCCCACAAACCGCCCGCATCTCGAAACGTATTGATGCCACTTTCCGCGCTGACACCTGCGCCCGTTAATACAACAATGTGTTTCATATTATTTTAATGAATGGATTTTTTTTAACTGGGTAATATAATTTTGAAAATAGTGCCTTTCGGCAAATTATCTAAAATTTGAATCTTGCCTTTATGAATTTTAACGATTTGTTTCACAATATACAAACCTAAACCCGTCCCTCTCGTACTGCGCGTATCTTCATTCCCAATCCTGTAAAAACGATTGAACACTTTTGAACGCTCTTTCACAGGAATGCCAATGCCAAAATCCGCGACTTCAAACACAAATTGTTCTTTTTCATATCGATAGGTCAAGCGAATTTCAGCTGTTCCTTTGGAATATTTGACCGCATTTTCCAATAAATTCATCAAAACCGAGATTAAACTCAATTTTTCTGCGCGCAAAATAGGCACTTCATTCGATACAATTTCCAACAAAGCGTTTGGAAAACGCGTCCGAAATCGTTGTATGACTTCCTCCACCAATTGTGCCACCTTTATTTCTTCTCGAATGGGCTTGTAAATTGCATCTAAACGCGCCGAAAGAAGTAAATTATTCACTAATTCCGTCAATCTTTCGGTTTCTTTCTGACCTGAATCGCATAATTTTTGGACTTGCGCTTTCTCTAAATCGCGTTTGAGGATGGTTTGCAATATCAATTTGATGGAAGCTAAGGGCGATTTTAATTCATGTGTAATGGATAATAAAAAATTACGCCGTTGTTGCGCCATCGCAATATCGCGGCGATAACCCCATTGAATCATCCATAAAATAGACATAAAACCTAAAAATAAAAACGACCCTTCTCCAACAACCATCCGCCTATGTTTCTGATAATCAGCCGATAACACTTGAAAATGAATTGATTTTTGAAACGAAAGCGTATCTTGAAAAACATTTTCAGCTTTCATGTGTAATGCCAAATTTTCAACTTTAAGTTGAAAAAGCTCATTATTACGGCGCGTCAGTAGGGCAGTCCACCAAACAAAGGCTAACATCATATAGGTGACCGACACCAATGAAAAGAGTCGATTGCGGTTGCTATTTTCCATAAAATTGCTCAAAAACGATTTAAAGGGCGCGTTTTCGCGGCAAATATAGCAGAACTTGCCGCAAATTGGAAACTTGCGGCAAGTCGGTTGCCTTTTTAGCCAAAAATAGTGTCTTTATGCCGTTTCACATAACGGCGAATATTGACCCAAAATGCCAAAAATAAATAGAATAAAATCGGCGAACCCAAGCCAATAAAAGAGAAATAAATAAAATACAAACGCACGCGAGCCGATGTCAGTTGCATCTTCTCCCCCAAATAACTACATACCCCGAATAAAGACCGTTCAAGGATGGATTTGAATTGTTCCATGACCAAAAATTTATACATTAAAAGATCTTATTTGCGACCAATGATGGGGCAAATATGCACTTTTTTTTTGGAAAAAATCCAGTACTGCGATGGTTTGTTTTAATTTAAACGCTTCTTAAACCGTTTAAACTTACTTTGAAAATTTGGGTTCGCTCGTCCTAAGACAATTTAATTAACATAAGGACTAATACAATCGTCGCACCTGCTGCCAACACTAAAGACAAAACATGGTCACTTTTTGCGGTAGATTGCCGCGCTTGCATGTCAGCATAATGCTGTTGGAGTTCATGGTTTGCGCTTTCTTCATTAATTGGCTGTTGCATCATACAAGAAGTTCGACTATTGGGTTAAATAATGAGAAAGTTTGGTTATAAATTTTGTAAAAATGCTACACGTAAAATATTGGTTTTGAAGAATTTCAAAAATTATTGCGTTATTTGTTGGGACAAAGATAAGTGTTTTTATTGAATATAAAAATATTATTATGTTTTTTTTATACTTTATTTTAAATACGAAAAGGAAATAAATTTTGATGCGTTTAGAATGTTAACGATTGAGATAAAACAACCATTGCCGTTACGAAGGAAGTCGTCGAAAAATAGATTTTTCGAGAACTTGCCCTGCGTAACGGCAATTTAATTGTTAAAAATGGTAAGATGTTTTCTCTTTGGAGGCAAGTATGTTAATTCGCCTAAATAAATATTTTTTAAAATAATATATTGAAAATCTTTGCTTTAAAGTACCGCTTGCTCATAAAAGAATACCACTCCAAAAAAAGTCATAATTAATTATGTTAATTATTTTGAAAACTCTTAGAAGCACTATAACTTTGCAATGTTTTCTCATAGTATGTTTGTTTTTTTCCTGCGCCACACTCCCTCCGAGGTGCAGGATTTTTTTTTGCCCCTACTCTAAACAGAGGCAAAAAAACATACAAAGACATTAAATCTTAAAAAACCGACCGTTTACTCGACAAAACCGACCGTTTAATAATTTTTTTCTTGAAAATACAAAAAAGATTTGCTGGATTCAATACCAGCAACTATCTTTGACTCAGTTTTCTCATAGTATGTTTACCTAGTCTTCCTGCGCCTCAACCTCCTTTGGTGCAGGATTTTTTTTAAGCGATTTTTCCGTTTTTCAAACGGCATGGTTACTTTAAAAAATAAAGTAATTTAAGGACGTTAATTATTAACCTACCAAACCGTTTGCTCACTCCTTTTAACCATTCCCTAATTTTCTCCTTTCTTTTTCTAATTAGCCCTTTACAAGTTGGCAAAAAGTCCTTTACTTTGTAAAAGTTTTCTCATAGTATGTTACTTTCGTGTTCGGGCTGCTTGGCGATTTAGCGAAGCAGCCCGAATTTTTTTAAGTCTTTTCTTGACAAACACCGAGCGAAGCAACTGGCATTTTAAACACTTTTGGAACTTCGCTCAATATTCATCTGATTTTAGCGTATGCTTGTTTTTCTCCGTATCCATACTATGTAAAAAAGTGTGCCAATCTTTTCGATGGTGGTCTTTTTTTTATTTCGTATAAAATACAAAAAATATATGTATTCTGCCTTTTACTCGCAAAATACTACCTTTTCCTAATTTGATTCACACGAATATTAATAATAATTTCATATGTCAGTCAGACAACATATCTTTGTGGCGTGTAGTTTTCTCATAGTATGTTTTTTGCTCCTACATCGTCTCCCCCTTGATGTAGGAGTTTTTTAATTTATAAAAATAAATAAAATCAAATGATTACAAATTAAAAATAATTTTATTGAATTAATAAATATCGTTTTTGATTCAAGCGATTAAAGCATCGTTTTTGTTTAAAATTTATTTGAAAAAAGTCAATCTATTGCTGTGTTTCATAGAATGCAAAGACGATTTATAATTTTGAAACATTGTCATATTTTTTAAAAAAAATGTGACAGGGCAGTGAAACAATCCTTTCAAGAAGATACGCTTCCTTGAGTCTCTAACGGTTCCTATTTTCCAAAATCAAAAAGGAGCATTGAGTTGAGCGATATTACCATCGACACCTTTTTCAATTTAAAAAGATTTATAAATCATTCCAAATCTATAATAGATGATTTATGTCTATTATATAAGTATATGATTATTAATATTTAATAACTCTAATAGCGCAATCTGCCATCATACTTTTGGAGGAAATTCTTTGAGTGCTACTTTGAGCGTGTGGAGGAAATTTTCATTTTTTTTACAAATGGCTCAACGCTTTTTTGGACAAGTGAAGGGAATACCGTATATTTGTGTACAAAAAAGTCGTTACGATTATCATCATTGTCAAGCAGTACAAACCCATCTTAATTGGGCATTTCAAAACGCACGCGGCGCAACAAAGCGTCCTCTTGTGCGGACTTTGCATCACCAGATTCTAAAAATTGATTACATTTCGTTTCAAATGACAGACCTACAACTTTTATCCATTACAGCCATCGGTTTACTGGCATTATTATCCTACATTTTGCGGCGTGTTGATGAAGCAAAACGCATTTTAAACTCCACAACAAGTCCCAATACAGGCAATGATGGCGGCAATATTAAATATTACATTTACATTCCTACCCTTTTTTTAGCATTATTCGTTGCCTACAGCTGGCAAGAACAACAGTCTAAAAAGGAACTTGCGCTCGAAGGTATTAAAAAAGCTGCCTTAGCCCAATTCGATACAGCTAAGATTTGGGAAGCACCCGATCCGCTCCGTATAAAAGCCGAAAAGGATGCAAAGTTGATTCAATATGGGCGCGATTTGATTGCTCATACGTCCGATTATCTCGGGCCAGAAGGCATTATAAAACCAATCTCCAATGGCATGAATTGCCAAAATTGTCATTTAGATGGTGCGTCCAAACCTTTTGGGAATAATTATGCAGCAGTGGCGGCAACTTATCCCAAATTTCGCCCCCGTTCAGGCACCGCCGAAACGATTGCAAAGCGGGTCAATGACTGTTTTCAACGCAGTTTGAATGGGCAACCTTTGGACTCCACAAGCACCGAAATGGAAGCGATTAAAGCCTATATTACATGGTTAGGCTATGGCGTTCCAAAAGGAAAAACGCCCAAAGGGTCGGGTTTATTGAAATTGAATTTCTTGAATCGGGCAGCCAATCCAGACAGTGGAAAGGTGGCTTATATCGCCAAATGTCAATCGTGTCACGGTCAAAATGGCGAAGGTTTGGCAATGCCCGAAGGAAATGGGCGAATGTATCCACCGCTTTGGGGCGCGAAAAGTTTCAATGAAGCGGCTGGTTTGTACCGTTTGTCCCATTTTGCGGGCTATATCAAAGCGAATATGCCTTTTGGGGCAACCTACCAAAATCCGCAATTGACGGATGCCGAAGCATGGGATTTAGCTGCTTTTGTAAACAGTCAACCCCGTCCTAAACATCCGTTTTTGGCAACCGATTTCCCTAAAATAGACGGCAAGCCGTTTGACCATCCGTTTGCACCTTTTGTGGATTCTTTTCCCGAAATACAACATAAATTGGGTCCTTTTCAGCCGATTGTGGATGCTCAAAAAAGGATGAAACAAGCTAAAGAAGCGGCGGCAAGAGCGAAATAAACGGCATGGTAGTCGGGAAATTTAAATTGATAACTTATCATTATAAAAAATATGTCTAATCGTAGAAAATTTCTTAAAAATAGCTTTTTAGGTAGTCTCGGTCTCGGTCTAAGCCCGAACCTTGCCGCCACCGAAATCCCCAATCCGCCCGATGAACTCGGTATAAATGCTCCTTTTGAGGAAAAAAGGGGCGGAAAAAAGACCATTACGCTCCTACAAACGACGGATGTACATTGTCAAGTGCATCCACACGATGAATTATTTTGGGAAAACAACCAAATCGTTTTTCGCAAAACGGCGGGTTATGCCCAATTAGCGACGCTATTTGACAGTGTTCGGAAGAAAAATCCAGATACTTTTATTTTGGATACGGGCGATATGTTTCAAGGCAGTATGTTGTCTGTAAAAACAATGGGAACGGCTTATATTGATATTTTAAATGCATTGAATTACGACCTTTATTTGCCCGGAAATTGGGAAGTTATTTATGGAAAAAATAAAATGCAAAAACTTTTAGGGGCTTTGGATGCCCCAAAAGTTTGTGCCAATATGTACCATGATTTGGGCGGTGGCAAAAAAGGGGAATTGATATTTCCTGCTTACCAAACCTTGTCAAAACACGGCGTTAAAATTGGCTTTTTGGGTTATACCGACCCTTTAGTGCCGATTCGTCAATCGCCCAATTATTCAAAAGGAATTATTTACACCAAACCTGAAGAAAATTTGGCATACTATGTAGAGGTGTTGAAAGAGCAAGAACAGTGTGATTTTGTAATCATTATCGCACATTTGGGTTTGTCGCAACAAATTTCATTGGCAAATATGCCTGAATGTAAAGGGGTGAATTATATTTTTGGGGGTGATACACATGAACGGGTACGTAAACCCATTGAATGTAAATATGCCAAAGTGGTTGAGCCAGGCGCTTTTGGTTCGTTTGTCGGTCGGTTGGATTTGACTGTTGAAAATGGCAAAATCATAGAGGAAAAATACGAATTAATGGAAGTAGATCCCAAGAAATACAAGCCCAAACCAGCCATTCTGGCGATGATTCAAGCGAAAGAACAGCCTTTTACAGCATCAATGAACAAAGTTCATGGCTATTCTACGCTCCCACTTTACCGTTATTTTGTCATTGAAAACACCATTGATACGATGATAATCGATGCCTTGAAATGGCGCGTTGGTACAGACATTGTGTTGTCAAACGGCTTCCGTTTTTGTCCCCCGCGCAATGTGGATGTGTCTGGAAAAGTGCCCATTACGGAGGGCTATATTTTTGATATGTTGCCTGTTGATTCACAAGTCAGAACGGCAAATGTTACAGGCAAGCAGCTCAAAGATTGGTTGGAAAAAGAGTTGAATAATGTATTTGCAAAAGATGCGTCGAAACGTTTTGGGGGTTGGGTCATCAAATTAAAAGGGATGGAAATGACGTTCAAGGCACATGGCGAAGCGGGAAAACGGGTACAGACTCTTACCGTCGGCGGACAACCGTTAGATATGGAACGCACTTATAGCATTTGTGCCTGCGAGCGCGATGGCGATCCCGAAACCATGTTATGCCGCATTCCGAATGTTAAAAATGGAACCAATACGGCTTATACCTTGCATCAAACGATGCGCGATTATTTGGCAGCAAATTCGCCTGTCACGCCTTTGCCGCGTGGTGATGTGAAGGTTTTAGACGCACCACAAACGTTGTTATCGCAGGTATTTGGGGTGGATTATCAGTTTGTTTAGCCGTGAAATACGAAAAAATCGTAGAGACCTATCGTGACCTGTCTCTACGATTTTTCGCATTTCATGTTGGAATCGGTATCCTTAAAAAAAGAAGCGCACCACCAATCCAATAAAGGTCAACATGGTAACAATCAAGGCAATTTCGACCGTTTTAGAAACCGTTGTTGTTGCTAATAAGCGTTTCATGCTATAATTGCCGCTACCATTCGCCAAAATGATGAGTAATCCACCTGCAATCGCCATATTTTTCATAAATTGTTGCGACATTTCGCGCAATTCTAATTTCGTATCCGCTTTCCAAAAATGATATAAGATAAAAGTCAAAGGTATCCAATACAACAAGAGCAAAAAAGCACTTAATTTTGCCCGATAACCTAATAACAGCATCGTTGCGCCTAATAACAAGACCATTACAGAACCCCAAAGCAGCAAATCTTGATGCCAATGAATGCCATAAGCCGTCATACTTCGTTTGGTCAGCGTAATATATTTCATCGAATCATATGCTTCAAAAAAAAATATAAAAGCTAAAAAAATGCGTCCGATTAAATCAATTGTATCTTTCATGGTTGAAATAATTTATATATTTGTTTTAGACGGGTATTGAAACAATTAAGTCACATTTAAATATTTTGCAATGGCTTTTGCCACATTTTGTCCATCCATTGCCGCCGAAATAATCCCACCGGCATAACCTGCGCCTTCTCCACAAGGAAAAAAACCAGTAGTTTCGGGGTGCATCAATGTTTCTGGATTTCGAGGAATGCGCACAGGCGCACTCGTACGACTTTCCGTTCCAATCACATTGGCATTATCCGTCATATAACCGCGCATCATTTTACCAAATTCTAAAACCCCTAATCGCAATCGTTTATAGACAAATGCGGGCAATAAATCATGTAGTGGCGCGGAAAATAAGCCCGGAATATAAGAGGTCGATGCCAAGTCCGACGACAACTTGCGATTTACAAAATCTGTAAGTCGTTGAGCAGGTGCTTTTTGCGAACCATCTCCTGCGCGAAACATTTTTTGTTCTACATCGCGTTGAAACGCCATTGCCGCAAAAACGCCTTTGGATTGGTAGGCTTTTAAATCCTCCATTTCAATCGACGTAACGGTTCCCGAATTGGCAAATTCGGAATCGCGCCGACTCATACTCATGCCATTCACCACAATTTCTTCGGGTGCAGTCGCCGCAGGCACGACTAAGCCGCCCGGACACATGCAAAAACTGAAAACACCCCGCTTGTCCGCCTGACAAACCAAACTGTAACTACTCGCAGGCAAATTATCAGGACGCGGCGATTGTCGATATTGCACTTGGTCAATGACCGATTGCTGATGTTCGATGCGCACACCTAAGGCAAAAGGTTTGGCTTCGATGCGGATTTTTTTATCAAAACAAAGCTGGTAAATATCCCTTGCCGAATGTCCTGTTGCCACAATCGTTGCTTCACCGTATATTATTTTGTTTTGATTAACAACAACTCCTTTTATATGGTCTTTTTCAAGGATAAAATCGGTTACAAAATGGTCAAAATGAACTTCGCCACCGTATTTCAAAATCGTTTCACGCAAATTGGCAACGACATTAGGCAATTTATTAGAACCAATATGTGGATGTTCTTCGGTCAAAATGGCAGTCGGTGCGCCATGTTCGACCAAAAGTTTCAATATTTTGGTGATATTGCCGCGTTTATGAGCGCGGGTGTAGAGTTTTCCATCGGAATACGTACCTGCGCCGCCTTCCCCAAAACAATAATTGGAATGCGGATGGACTACTCCCAATTGTTGAATCGCTCGCAAATCGCGGCGGCGAGCGCGTACATCTTTGCCCCTATCCAAAACAATGGGTTTTAAGCCCAATTCAATCAATTCCAAGGCAGCAAAATAGCCTGCGGGACCCGCACCAATGATTAAAACCCGTTTTCCATTTTCAACATTTTTAAAAACATCGGAAATAAAGGGTTCAATAATCGGGATGCTACCCTCCAAATAAACGTTGACGCGCCATTTGAAAAGAGGCTGTCTGCCCCGCGCATCCAACGATTGTCGCAAGATTTGATAGGTTGAAATCGACTCAACTGGAATTTCTAACTTATCTGCAATGCGTTGAAATACAATGGATTCACTCTGAATTTCAGTTGGAAACAACGCGATTTCAATTTCTTTAATCATTTTTAATCCAGAAATGCTGTATCATTGGAACGCAGATGACACGGATTGGGCAGATTTGCACGGATGTTTTTATAAAAAAATCCGTGCAAATCTGCCCAATCCGTGTCATCCGTGTTCCAATTACACAGCATTTGTTTTTTTAAACAGGTTTTAATTGCTTTTTCCAATAACGCATCAAGCCCGCGACACTCATCCAAGCAGGATTCGATACTTCATACCGTTTCACCAAATCGCCTGTAATGCCATGCCGTGCCAAATCCATGGCAACCCATTCCTGAAACAACGGCGTGACCACTTCAACAGGCGTACTGCGTTCAACATGCGGTTTCATCCAATTGCCCCACTTATTCAATGTTTTTTCAAACGCCATCAAATAAGTTTGTGGATTAGAAACAATACCATAATGAGTCAAATACAATTTTTTCACCCGCAAAGCGCGTATCAAATGAATCGAAGTGCGCCATGCTGCCAAATCAATATCAGGCGGTGGACACGGTGGAACCGCCATTTGCTTCTCAATACTCACTCCTGCCACATCACCAGCAAATAATATTTCGCTACCAAGTTGCCAAGCGATATGATGTGCTGCATGCCCAGGCGTATGCCAAGCCGTCATGGAAGTCGTGCCATCGCCAATCGGAATCGTTTCGCCATGTTGCGTTACGTGCATGTTTTCGAGTGGAATGCTTTCCATTTTGCCCCAAAGCATTTCCATCGCATCACCGTAAATCATCTTAGCCGAATGATACAGTTTTGTTGGATTTGCCAAATGTTTTTCACCTGCGGGATGCACGTAAATCGTTGCGCCGTGTTGTGCAAATGCCCAAGCCGCCCCAGCATGGTCAAAATGAATATGCGTCAAAAAAACTTTTTGAATCATTTCCATCTTAAAACCTTGATTTTCAATCGCTTGTTTCAAAGTAGGGTAAGTCGAATGAGGGCCCGATTCGACAAGGATGACTTCCCCCGCAACTTCGACCAGAAAAGCGGCAATCGTATCGGATAGATTACCAAAATTTAAATCTAATATGGTTATTTTTGGCTTCAAGGATGCTCAATTTTTTTAATGAATCGTTAGAAAATAGAAACACATAGGAAAGATAGGGGACATAGAGCACATAGGGTACTCATTAGAAATGACTGATACAATTCATTGTTTTTCAATTATTTACATAAGTAATCAAACACATTTCTAATGAATGCCGTATGTGTTCTATGTCAACTATGTGTCCTATGTGTTCAATTATAGGCGCAAAGATGCTGATTTTTAGAGAAAATTCCATTACTTTTGTAAAAAAATGACTGTTTTCTATGAATACTCAAATTCAAAAATTATACAATATTAGTCAAAAAAAGACGCGCCATATTCTTGGTTTGATGTCGGGTACTTCTTTGGACGGATTGGATTTGGCGCATTGCCGCATTACAGGTGCGGGCGCGGATACCCAAGTCGAATTATTGCATTTTGAAACGGTGGATTA
>JBDLWG010000068.1:0-5554 GCA_039804385.1 Bacteroidota bacterium | reverse complement strand
GATTTGGTCTGCCAATGTCACCAGAGAAACCAACCATTTTTGTTTTGCGTTTCTCCTTGATTTTCAATGTAATAGACGCGCTACCCAAAATATGTCCTGCATCTCGAAACAAAATTTCCACATCTTTATGGATGGAAAACCAACGTTCATAACCATAACTGACGAATAAAGGCATGGTCACACGCACATCATTCGCGACATACAATGGTTGATGATTGGCAGGTTTGCCTTTGGCGAGTGCTTTTTTGTTTTCATATTCGGCATCTTTTTCTTGAATCGCCGCACTATCTAACAACATAATTGCGGCTAAATCGCGGGTCGCATGCGTGCAATAAATCATGCCTTTGAATCCATCTTTCACCAATTTGGGAATCCGTCCAGCATGGTCAATATGGGCATGAGAAAGGATTAAACAATTGATTTCCGCAGGATTAAAGAGCCATTTATCATTAAAATTATCCATATCAATGTCAGCGAGTCGTTTGGCAGGCGTGTCCTCCGATTCGCCATGGGATTCCCCGCCGCCTTGATACAAGCCGCAATCAAGTAAGATTTTAAACCCATTGTCTAACGTAATTAAGTGCGCACTGCCTGTGACTTCCCGCGCCGCACCGCAAAATTGTATGGTCATTGTTGTATAATTGATTTTGTTTTTATAGAAATTCGGGGCAAGATAAAAATTATTTTGGTGCGCTGACCAGAAATTTCTTACATTTGACCCTAAAACCATAAAAAATGATTCGAAAAATTCTGATAAAAAATTTTAAATCTATTGAATCCTTAGAACTTGAATTGGG
The DNA here is from genome assembly GCA_039804385.1 of Bacteroidota bacterium. Lineage (GTDB taxonomy): Bacteria > Bacteroidota > Bacteroidia > Chitinophagales > Saprospiraceae > JAAFJT01. The sequence goes on along the minus strand of JBDLWG010000068.1, from coordinate 4,757 downwards.
GCGTTTTAATGTTTTAATCGGTGCAAACGGTTCGGGTAAATCGAATTTATTGGAAGGAATTGCCTTAGCAACAGCGGCTTTGGCAGACAAATTAAATGATGAATTTTTGAGCAATCGGATTCGCATGACGCAACCGAAGTGGATGATTTCTGCATTTCAAACAACGGATAAAATACAACCCATTGAATTTGAGTTAGTTGTGGAAGAAGGTATTCTTAAAATATTGCAATTTAAATTAATATACAAAGAGGAGCAATGGCGATTGACTCATTTAACGATGGATAATGGTCTAACGATTCCGCAAAAAGAAGGCACGCGAATCAAAACATGGTTAGAAGAATTGCAGATGCAAATGGATGGAACACTTACGCCAGAAAAATTCAAAACATTAAGTGAACAAGTCTTTCAACTGATGGCATTGGAGCAAAAAAATAAGGATATTTTACTGAATTGGGTTGCTGCTAATCACTTAGATAAGTTTGTGATTTTCGCGCCTGAAAATCATTTTTTAAGAAATTTTTCTGAAGAAGGTCAAATTAAACCCATCGGCGCACGCGGCGAAGGCTTATTTCAACACCTCGTCAAACTCCGAGACAAAAAACCAGAAGCATTCGCAGCGATTCAAGCACAATTAGATATATTAGATTGGTTTGAAGGTTTTGAAATCCCGAATGGTTTGGTGTTCACCGAAAGACGTATTCAGATTAAAGATACGTTTTTAAACCATCGGCTGGATACTTTTGACCAACGAAGTGCGAATGAAGGTTTTTTATATTTGTTATTTTATTTTACGATTTTTATAAGTCCCGATACACCATCTTTTTTAGCGATAGATAATATTGATACTGCGTTAAATCCCAAATTAGCGACGGATTTAATGGCGGTTTTGGTGAATCTGGCGACAAAATATAACAAACAAGTTCTTTTTACAACACATAATCCAGCTATTTTAGATGGTTTGAACTTGAATGACCCTGAACAACGTTTATTAATTGTCGAAAGAAACCACATTGGACGGACTAAAGTAAGGCGATTTGAAAAAAACCCTGTGAGTCCTTCGGGTTCTTCTGTCAAATTATCAGAGCGATTTATGCGCGGATACCTTGGCGGATTAAATTTTTAACAAAAATGCCCTATTCATTTGGATTAATAACGGAAGGCAAAACCGACCAAGTGGTTTTAACCAATCTTTTGGTAGGTTATTTCAGATTGTTTGGCATATCACTTAAAAACGAGTTGGCGGATGCTCTTGAATGGCGATTAAAGCTCTCCTTAAATTCATACAGCCCGTTCGATTCAAATCTAAACCATCAATTGTTGCCCTTCCTACTGGTGAAAGACCTATCAGCTGTAACGCATTATCTGACCACTGAAAATGGTCTTGCCATTCGTCTTGTCGAGGGTTGAATAAAGGCATGCTCAACAATGTAACAGGATCAAGGCTCCCAATTTTGATGCCTTTCCGATTGTTGCATCCGCTGCATGAAAACGCAATGTTATCCAATTCATTTGAGCCATTGCGCACCAATGGAATAATATGTTCTAATTCAAAAGTATCCGATTCAAAATCTTCGGGACTTTGACAATATTCACAACGACCTCTGGCTCTGCGCTTGACTAAGGCTCTATCAATTGCTGCAAATTTACGTCGTTTAGCCATTGAATGTTTTTAAATCTAATTGTTTGACCAATTCCATGACGGGCACTTGACGCAATTTCGCCAATGCGCTGACCAAATAAATGCGTTCCGCACTTTGATGTTCGATGAAGTCTGAAAGCATTAAAATTTCATGTTGTTGATAGGGCGTTAAGGATTGCTCTCGTCGCTTTTTTTGCAGTGCCTTCAAACGGCGGACGACCGCCGCAGGAATCATTGCTTTGATTTGTTTCAGCAACACAATTTCCTGTTCTAACGGCGTTAATGCTCGTTTTCCCAAAATGCTTTGTTGGAGTTGCTCCAAAAATTGCGTTAATTCGGTCGAATGGAGCCGCGACATACTCATAACTAACTCCTCAAAACCGATTTCAAGACCTTTTTTAATTTGAATCGTTTGCATCCGAATTTTTTCTTTTGGACAAAGGTAACGCTTTCAACTCAAATCTGCAATGTTTTGGCTCGCTTATTTTCAATGAAAAGATAGACCGCTATTTTTTTCAATGATGGCGTAATAGTTCAAAAAAAAACGACTATATTTGTACAAAAATAGATTAACATGACCTTAAATATCAATTTACCACAAGTCATTGAGCAACAATTGATACAAGAAGCCTTTCAAAAAGGGATTCCTTTGGATCATTATTTGGCAACCGTCTTAAAACAAGTGGTTTATAAGTCTCGACAGAAGAGAGCGAAAGGCACGCTTTCAGAGTCCGCCATCTTGAAACACATTAATTTGGCAGTGACCGAAACCGAATGGAACGAATATCGCCGTTTGATAGCGTTGCGACACGCTGAAACGATTTCAGAGATGGAATATGCCCATTTAATTGCGCTGGGCGACAAAATTGAAGCCGCAAATGTGCAACGTTTAAAATATTTAGTCAAATTAGCGCAGTTGCGACAGGTTTCCTTACAAAAAGTGATGAATGATTTGGGCATTAAACCTGTGGAGCTATGAAAGAAAGCATTAAACAAACCGTGCAACAACGCGCTCAATTCTGTTGCGAATATTGTTTGGCGCAAGCCAATATTTCAGCAGATAGTTTTGTCATGGAACATATCATTCCTGTTATAAAAGGCGGCGCAACACATATAGATAATTTAGCGCATTCCTGTCAACGCTGTAACAATCACAAATTTACAGCGACGCATGCGCTGGACGAAGTGACAGGCACGACTGCGCCCCTCTATAATCCACGATGTGACGTTTGGGAAAATCATTTTGCTTGGTCGGATGATTTCACCGAAATACTTGGAAAAACGCCAACAGGTAGAGCGACAGTCAATCGTTTGAATTTAAATCGAATTAATTTGATGAATCTCCGAAAAATATTAGTCAAAGTCGGTTTACATCCGCCTTTTTGATTTTATCTTTGCGCCAAAACAATTATATGAATTCTCTAATTCTTGGCGATAATTTGGAAGTGTTGAAACGCTTGAACAGTGAATCGGTTGACTTGATTTACCTTGACCCACCGTTTTTTTCCAATCGCAATTACGAAGTCATCTGGGGCGATGCGGGCGAAATCCGCAGTTTCCAAGATAGATGGCTGGGCGGTATTCCTCATTATATTGACTGGCTTAAAGACCGTGTGCGCGAAATGCACCGTATTCTAAAACCGACTGGTTCTATCTTTTTGCATTGCGATTGGCATGCGGACGCACATATTCGTGTGTTGATTTTAGAACCGATTTTTGGTAGTCAAAATTTTAGAAATAAAATCACTTGGAAACGTTCTGATTCCCATAATGATGCTAAAAAACAAATGCCGAATATTTGTGATGATATTTACTTTTATTCTAAGTCTGATAAATATACATTCCATGTTTTATATGGCAAACATGCGGATAAAACGCTTAAAGAATGGTATCAATATTTAGAATTTCCTGATAAGGTCATTCGTAAAATGACCAAAGCTGAAAGTGATTCCCAAACAATTCCTGTTGGTGCAAGACGGTTTAACACAGCAGATATGTCCAATCCAAGCCGTGTCTATCCTGGTGGGCAATATGATTACAAAGGTTACTCACATCCTTCAAATGGTTGGCGTTTTGCCTTAGAAACGATGCAAAAGTTAGATGCAGAAAATAAACTCTTTTATCCAAAAGAGAAAACAGGGCGCATTATGCTGAAACGCTACTTAGATGAACAAAAAGGAACGGTCATTGGTGACCTTTGGACTGATATTGACCAAATGCGCGGCGCACATAGTGAACGCATTGGTTATCCCACACAAAAACCCGAAAAACTCTTAGAACGCATTATTGAAATGGCATCGAATGAAGGCGATGTCGTATTAGACCCGTTTGTGGGCGGTGGGACGACGGTTGCGGTCGCTGACCGTTTGAAACGGCAATGGATTGGCATGGATCAATCGGTTCAAGCGGTGAAAGTGACCGAAATGCGCCTCATTCAACAACGGGATTTATTTTCACAACCCTTTGATACTCAATTGTTAAAGTATGATTTAGATACGCTCCGATTCAGTGATGCGTTTGAATTTGAACAATTCATCATCACCCAATTTGGCGGTACGCCGAATGTCAAACAACGCGGTGACTTAGGCATTGACGGCAAAGCGAGTGATAACACGCCGATTCAAGTCAAACGCAGTGACGGCATCGGGCGCAATGTCGTCGATAATTTTCAATCGGCGATTACGCGTTATGACAAGCGTTTATATGAAAAAAATAAATCCGAAGAACGTCCTGTAGGTTATTTAATCGCGTTTTCGTTTGGCAAGGGCGCGTTTGAAGAAGTGGCGCGTTTGAAAAATGTGGATAATGTCATCATTAAATTAGTAAAGGTTTCCGAAATCGTGCCGATGGCGGAACGTCCGAAATTGCAAGTCATGCATACGATGGTCAGCACCGATAAAAAAGGTTTACATAATGTTCAACTCGTCGCAACGGCTCAATCCGATTGCGAAATTCAATTTTACAGTTGGGACATGGATTACAAAGCCGACTTGCGGTTTCGCCCAAGCATCCTGTTAGACAAAAAAGGCGAACAATCGCTTACACTCAAAACAGGTTCCCATACGATTGCTGTCAAAGTGGTGAATGATAATGGATTGGAGGCGATTGAAATCGTGCG
>JBDLWG010000067.1:0-3690 GCA_039804385.1 Bacteroidota bacterium | reverse complement strand
TTTGAAAATTACATTTAATAAGAACAAAACTATGATTGATTATTCAAATACAAACCAGGTGTTAACACTTGACCCTCCGAACACAGCACCAATGCGTCAACTGGCGCACCAAATGGTGGATGATATGTTTGATTACGTATCGAATCTTCGACAACAACCTGTTTGGCAACCCGTCCCAGAAACCACAAAACAGTTAGCGCAAGAAAGCCTGCCGTTGAAAGGGCAACCTGCGGAGTTGGTTTACGAATCATTCAAACAACATATTATGCCGTATGCTATGAAAACGGTGCATCCGCGTTTTTGGGCTTATGCAGGTGGTTCGGGTTCTTACTTGGCGATGATGGCAGACATGTTGGCGGCGGGTCTTAATGCCAATGTTACGAATGGTGACCATGCGTCTATGTATATCGACCATCAAGTGGTGGAATGGTCGAAAGAAATGTTGGGTTTTCCTAAAACAGGAGGCGGCATGTTGGTCAGTGGCTGTTCTATCGCGAACATTACAGCACTCATTGTGGCGCGGAATGCTTTTAATAAAAACATTCGGTCCGAAGGGGTTGTCCCCAAATTAATCGTCTATACATCGCAAGAAACGCATTGCAGCATTCAAAAAGCCGTCGAAATCATCGGTATTGGCAGTGCAGGCTTGCGCATCATCCCTACCAATAAAGATTTTCAGATAGATATGAATGCTTTAAAGCTGCAAATCGCTATTGATAAAAAAGAGGGATATAGTCCTTTTTGCATTGTTGGAACGGTTGGTACTGTGAGTACAGGGGCGATTGACCCCTTAGACGAATTGGCAGCCCTTTGTAAAAAGGAAAATTACTGGTTTCACATTGATGGGGCTTTTGGCGCATTGGCGAAACTCGCACCGACCTACCAAACACCGTTAAAAGCGATTGAACTTGCGGATAGTGTTGCTTTTGATTTTCACAAATGGATGTATATTCCTTATGAAGTCGGCTGTATCTTGTTCAAAAACAAGGAGTTACAACGCAATTCGTTTACGGTTGCGCCGCCTTACCTTTTGGCGCATGAACGCGGTTTGGCTTCAGGTCCAGAAGGATTGACCAATTATGGCATCGAATTATCGCGCGGTTTCAAAGCATTGAAAGTTTGGATGAGTTTAAAAGAGCATGGTATTGAAAAGTTTAGCCAACTCATCCAACAAAATATAAACCACATTTTGTATTTGGAAACATTGGTGCATCAAACACCTGAGTTGGAAATGTTGGCTCCTGTAACGCTCAATATAGCGTGTTTTCGCTACAAACCTTTGAACCATGATTTGTCAGTGGCAGCCTTAAATCATTTAAACAAAGAAATTCTCATGCAATTGCATGAACAAGGGTTAGCACTCCCTTCGTACACGTTCTTAGAGGGCAATTACGCCATTCGAGTTGCGAACCTCAATCATCGAAGTACGGCTGCTGATTTTGAGGCTTTGGTAGCCGATACGGTTCGATTAGGTGCTAAAATCGTTCAAAAAATAAGTCAAAAGCAAACTGAAATCGTTATTTGAATTGCACAAAATTTACAAAATCCAAGATGCGTCCAGTTTCAAACTGGACGCATCTTAGATTTTGTAAATGATTGAAAATCAGTGAGTTAAGATGCGTCAAGTTTGGAACTTGACGCACCTTTTGCGTTGTAAATGATGGATGAAGGTGCGTTAAGTTTGAAACTTGACGCACCTTTTGCGTTGTAAATGATGGACTTCAATTACTTATTTCACATCCATTGCAGGATTTGCATCAAAAAATTGACATGGTTTGAGTGTAATGGTATGCCAAACCGTTGGCAAAACGGGCCAATCTTCGGGACTCGTCAAGTGATGAAAACCCAATGTTTTCCAAACCACCACATCTTTATTATCAATCGACCGTTTTTGTTTTAACCAAGTTTGAATCCCATCAGCACCATTGCTTTGATTTGGATATTTGCCACTTGGATACAAATTATCTTTATTATATGGAGTCACCCAAAGTGGTTTCGTCGTCCATGAGGCACGGATTGTTGGAAAATCATCTGCTGATAAATTCGACGTATGATTATCACCCATAATATAAAAACCCTTGACTTGCCCAAGTTTATTCTTAGCATTGGGGTTGAAAACGCGCCAATATTCTTCATGTCCTTGCGCATTTTTTTCGACCGCGCCCTCTGTCAACATTGGATGCGACACCAATTCCCAACCACTTTTCCGTCGATTATTCGGGTATCGGACAGGCACTAAACGGTCTGCGGTAAAGGCATTTTCCGTTCCATCAATATCCAAATCCAAGCGAAACGATAAAAAATGGTCATGATAAACGCCCACTAAATTCGGCGCAACCAATCTGCCTACTTTGGTCTCCGCAAGAGCCGTGTTAGAAGTCATGTCGGTTGCTTTCACGCCTTTGACGGCATCCATGCCTGTCGCGCCGACTTCGATGCGCAATTCCCCTTTCGGGCTAAATACAAAATCCATCACATAATCATAATTGCCTACGACAGGAATCATCCGCACCACCAATTCGGTTTCAACCCGACTTTCATGGGTTTCATTCATAAATTCGGCGTGTCGCCAAAGCGGACGAGTCGTGTTGCGCTCGAAAATCCCTGCAATTTCCTTGCTCACACTCGGATTGCCCTTATCATCCGACAAAGTGGCATCCAATAAGAACGCCTCTTTCGGCAAATCCAATCCCAGTTTCAACCGAGATGCCAACAACCCAAAACCATATTCGCCAATATCCATATACGAGCGAAACGACCAATTTTCATCCGCATCCATGTAGGGTACAAACATCTCATTTGCCGACAATTGATGCGCCACCGCATGCCCGTCATACGAGACCATCGAAACGACAGGGCCAAAACGCCTATCGACCCGAAAATGGAATTTCCACTTGTCCCAAAGGTAAAAACCAGCTTCTTTTTTGAAATTATACCCATTTGGAGCCGTATTTTCCACTTTTTTGGGAGCTAAACGCTTGCTTGCAATGGTTTTTTCGTCATAATCATGGTTGCCTTTGCTGACGGGGATGATGCCCGAATCAATCAATTTAATAACTTTTTGAGCATTCAAATCCACGACTGCCACTACGCCTTCAATGGGTTTGCCCCAAACATTGCGAGTCACATTTTCATTATCGAAAAAAGGAATGCGCAACAATCGCTTGCCAGCCTCCATCGTATCTGCAAAATAGCCCGCCGTCAAAGGTGCTGGAAGCAATTTTTCAAACGTTTTGTAGCCTCTTTTTTGCATTGCCGCCTGCCAACGCGGGTCTTTTTTAGCGATTTCGCCTGCTGCTGCCCATTCTTCGAGCATGATACTCGGTTGTACCCCTTCTATTTTTTGCCAAGAAACCAGTTTTTGACCTGTCAAATCCAGTACCGCTTCAAAAATAGCGGTTCCTTGTTTGACAATGACTTGGGCTTGACGCGGGATGGGCATCCCTGTTTTCCAAGTTAAAACCGTCGCTTTTTCAGGTTCTAACAATTTAATATCGGGAAAACGCGTCAAACTATCCACTTTTTGAGCCTTGATGAGGATGTCTTTGGCTGTTTTCAATTCCGAAGCAGTCAAGGCATCCATCGGATGTGCGACGATTGCTTGTTCGGTTTTCGCGCCTGTGGAGGCTTCTGATGGTTTTGCGGGTTGCCGACAGCTCACCCAAATACAGCCCAAACATAGGGGCAGAT
>JBDLWG010000066.1:0-6615 GCA_039804385.1 Bacteroidota bacterium | reverse complement strand
TTATTTGGCGATTTGTATATTGGCAAAAAGCCTACGCCGTTAGCGAATCAATTCTTTATCCTTCGTATGGATTTCAGTGGCATCACCACCAAAGACCCGCAAGAAGTGATGCACTCGTTTTTACAAAAAGTGCAATCGGGAACAAAGGATTTTTTGAAAACGTATTCGGACTACTTTCAGCTCAACGATGAAACTGTTTTGGAACGGGAACGAACGCCTTCAGGGGTTTTAATTGATTTCTTTGATTTAGTGACGAAACGCGGTCTTTTAGATGAGCATAAAATCTATGTGATGATTGATGAATATGACCAATTTACCAATCAATTGTTGAGTTATCACAGTCGGGAATTTCAAAGTGTGGTGAGTGAAGATGGAGCCGTCCGTGTTTTCTATGAAGTCCTAAAATCCGTTGCAGGTTTGGGCAAGGTGTCGCGGATTTACCTGTCAGGTGTTGCGCCCGTCACATTGGATGGCATGGGCAGTGGTTATAACATCAGCACCAATATTTCGTTGTCATGGCCGTTTCATCAAATGGTCGGGTTTGAGGAAGCCGAAGTCAAAGCCTTAGTAGCGCAATTAGGGCTTTCTAAGGGAGCTTTAACCAAGGTTTTGTCCGATTTGCGCCATTGGTATAATGGTTATTTGTTTAGTGATGATGTCAAAAAAAAGGTTTATAATTCGACGATGGTGCTTTATTTTGTAACTCAGTATCAACGGTCAAACGCTTATCCGAGAACATTATTAGACCCCAATATTGCTTCGGATTATAAAAAAATTCGCCAAATTTTTGAATTGGTTCGACGCGACCCGCTGATGTTGCCAACGTTTCAAACGCTTATCGAAAAACAAACGATTACGGCATCATTAACCGATTTTTTTAGTTTAGAACGCGGTTTTTATGCATCGGATGCGGTGAGTATGTTGTTTTATATGGGTTTTTTAACGATTTCAAAACGAGTCTTGAGTAGTTACGAATTTAAATATCCCAATTATCTCATTGAAAAATTATATGCACAATATTTTGTAGCTTTGTTGCAAAACAGCGAAGAATTGCCGATTGATAATAATCCCATTAATGATGCCATTCTGGATTTGGCAATGAAGGGCGATCCACAACCTTTTTTAGACCAAGTAAAAGCGATTTTGAAGATTCACTCGAACCGCGATGCGATGCAATTTCATGAAGGGTCTCTTAAAGCCATCTTTATTAGCTTGTTACATCATCAACAATTTTATTATATCAATTCAGAACCCGAAGGAGAACGTCGTTATATTGATATTTATTTAGAAGCGATGCGCGGTTATAAACCCAAATATGAAATCGCATTTGAATTAAAATACCTCAAAAAGAAAGATACGCAAGATGTAAACGATGTGTTAGAGGCTGCAGAAGCCCAATTAAAAAAATATTTGGTGTTGAAAAAATATATTCATCGAAAGAATTTACGCGGTTTTACAGTCGTCGTGAAGAACGAGGAAGTTTTTTGGAAGCAAATTACGATTCATTAATTGGGGGTTTGGTAGTCGGGAAATTTAGTTCCCGCGACTCGAGGGAACTAAATTTCCCGACTACCAAATTGGTTATACACCCCAATCAACTGAGTACATTCAAACAAAATAAATCAAAGTAGGTATGAGAAAGAATATCTTTAAATTGCCCTCCAAATTTAAAATAATTCGGCGCAGGTACAAAGCCAATATAGCGAATATAGCGATATAAATATTTGCAAATATCCGAATTTTCCAAAATCGTACCGGTCATCATTAAGGGCGTTTCATCAGGGTCAAGGTTGAATTGATTGAAAATCAACATCACGAAATAAATTAAATCTTTAGAAGACCGAAACGTAAATCCATTGTTAAAAAGCAATTTATCATCGTGGAAAACGAATAGTTGAACCCGACTATCCCGAACATTCATAAAAACGCGATGCCCCGATTGTACACCCGTCAATCGGCGATACCCTTCTATCAAAGCAGAATAGGTATGATAGGTCCGAATGCTTGGAAAATACATTTGAATTAAGTCAATTATGCCATCTTCAATAGGATACACATTAATTAAATTCAATTGTGGTAATTCATCTGCATCAAATCGTTCATACCTATTCGTCGGAGCGATGTTTTGAAAATACTTCGCTTTATCTTTTTCTTGGTACAATTCGGTTGGAATCAAGGTCGCAGGTGTAGCACTCATAGCTACTTTGACCGTGCGATAAGGAAGGCGTAAATAAGGATCTTCTTGAAAAATGGTTTTCAACTGTCGTTGAAAATGGAGTTGTTGAGAAGCATTTTCGACCGTATCGAATTGATAGGAACGCAAGGCTAATACATTCATCAAATCATCATTGACCATATAGCAAACGCCACCAACGCCCGTCAGCAGGTTCAACGAATACCTATCTGTGGCTTTGATGGAAAACGCATATTCCACAATATCTTCCTGTATCTGTGTCATTCAAGGGATGGATGATGTTATAAAAAAATTTCAGCTTTAACCAACATTTAATTGTCCTTCATACTTCGCGCCTTCTTCTACTTTCAATTGGCGCGCTTTGATTTCTCCTTTGATATGAGAAGAATCTAATAAGTGTAAAGTCTCTTGAATGACTACTTTACCTTCAATTTTGCCTTTAATCGCTGCTGTTGCAGCCGATATATTGCCCTTGATAAAACCGCCAGCATCCATTACAAGTCGTTTTTCACAAGTAATTTCGCCACGAACCGTGCCATCAATACGCATGTTTTCACTGGTAGTGATTTTACCTTCGATAACGGTGCCTTTGGCAATAACACAGGTCAATGCCAATTCTGGTGCCGGAAAGGAAGCAGCAGAATTTTGGGGTTGATTTTTATTGTCTCTTGAACCAAACATTTTTTTAGATTTTAAACAAAAATAAAAATTTTTCCAATTGCTTTTGCAACGGTAAAAGTAACTCTTTTACAAAGACAAATCGCATTTTGTTTAATTTTAATAAAAAATTAGGGCAAAAGGCACTCCATTTTACCTTTTGCAAGGTAATTGAAATGGATTTAAATCAAAAAATAAACCCCAATACGATAAAAAGTATTTTTGCTGAAATCTTAATTTTAAGAATTATGAGTTATTTTCCAAAAAATAGAAGCCACCCTGTATCTTTAAAACTATTTTCAGTCAAATTATCATACATTTGAACCTGTAACCTTTGATAATTGCCAAGCCAACACCCCAAATGCAACCAAAATACCAATGCCTACATAGATCCAATTGGTATTATTAGGTTGAGTAAGGCTAACGCCATCAGCATCTCTTTCGGTCAACTTTTTGCGCTCTACTTCTTCAGCGAGTTGCAAAAGGGATCCATGAATGTGAGAATAATCAGCACTAAACGCAATCGTTTTACGTTGGTCAATGAATTGCGACTCAAGCAACAAGGCTTGTGTGTACATGCTGTAATCCGTCAATTTGACGGTTGACTGCACCAGCCTTAGGGCTTCAATCGTGCGTCCTTCGGATATTAACATCCGGATTTGTTGTTTAAAGCTCATAAGTATGTTTTGTCTTGGTAATCAGAATGTTTTTTTATGTGAATTATTTTAACTAACATTGCGCCCGGTTTTTCGATGGTAATCGGATTTACAATTTATTAACAAAATAATTATGCCGAATTTGCAAAAAAGCCCTTTTGAAGTCACAATTTTAGCAATTGAATCCAGTTGCGATGACACTTCTGCTGCAATTTTTCAAAATGGTCGCATTTTGAGCAATATAGTGGCAAGTCAAGCAGTGCACAAATTGTATGGCGGCGTAGTGCCCGAAGTCGCTTCGAGAGCACATCAAGAGAACATTGTGCCAACAGTGGATGCCGCTTTCCAAAAAGCAGGCATTCAAAAGCAAGACATTGATGCCATTGCTTTCACCCTTGGGCCAGGCTTGATGGGTTCCTTAGCAGTGGGCGTTGGTTTTGCAAAAGCCTTCGCCTTGTCGCTGAATGTCCCTATGATAGAGGTCAATCACATGCACGCACACGTATTGGCGCACTTTGCGGAAGACCCCAAACCGCCGTTTCCATTTCTTTGTCTCACGGTTTCGGGCGGTCACACCCAAATCGTTTTGGTCGAAAATGCTTTGAAAATGAGCATTCTCGGCGAAACGTTGGATGATGCGGCGGGAGAGGCATTTGATAAAACAGGCAAATTACTTGGCTTGGATTATCCTGCGGGTCCTGCTATTGACCGCCTTGCGACACAAGGAACGGTGCGATTTGACTTTCCTGAACCGCAAATTCCAAATTTAAATTTCAGTTTTTCAGGGCTTAAAACATCCGTTTTGTATTTTCTGAAAAAGGAAATGGCACAAAACCCTCATTTTATTTCAGAAAACTTGGCGGACATTTGCGCCTCTGTTCAAGACCGAATTATCAAGATTCTGATTAAAAAACTCAAAAAAGCAGCGAAACAAACGGGGATTCGACACATTGCCATTGCGGGCGGCGTGTCTGCAAATACTGGTCTGCGCAAAACATTGGAGTTAACTGGGCAAATCGAAGGTTGGACTACGTATGTTCCAAGATTTGAATATTGCACAGACAATGCGGCAATGATTGCGATTGCTGGTTATTTTAAGTTTTTAAATCGGGAATTTGCAGCACACGACGTAGCACCAATGGCTCGCATGGCTTTCTAATTTTGAAAGCGTTGATTTTGAATGGTTCTGTCATGAATGCTTGTTTTTTGAATCCAACCGTTTTATTTTAGAAAAACAGATTTGTAAAATAATTAAAATATCACAAATCCAAGTAGTCTAAAACGCGCTTGAACCATACAAAAGTAATCTTTATTTTGATGATTGCAAAAAAAAGGTGGAGAATTTTCGCTTTTGTAAATACATTTTTTTTATTTGTATAAATATTTAAATTAAAAAGTCGCTTGTTTTTACGCAAGCGACTTTTATAAATATCTTATTTACAAAAAATTAAACATTAAATAAAAAGTGCATTACATCGCCGTCTTCGGTCACATATTCTTTGCCTTCGACGCGCACTTTGCCCAATTCTTGAACTGCTTTTTCAGAACCATATTTTACAAAATCAGCATATTTAATCACCCTTGCACGAATGAAACCGCGTTCAAAATCGGAGTGAATTACACCCGCCGATTGAGGAGCCGTCCAACCTTGTTGAATCGTCCAAGCACGTACTTCTTTTTCCCCTGCGGTGAAATAGGTGATGTAATTCAATAATTTGTAACAGCCGCGAATGACTTTATTGACTCCTGGCTCATCCAGTCCCATGGATTCGATAAATTCCAATCGTTCTTCGAGGCTATCTAATTCTGCAATTTCGGCTTCAATGGCAGCAGAAATGAAAATCACTTCCGCTTTTTCGCCTTGAATCGCTTCTACAAACCGTTTTGTATGATGATTACCCGTCATAACCGCCGATTCATCCACATTACAAACGTATAAAATCGGTTTTGCCGTCAACAAAAACATCTCTTGTAAGACTGTATCCTCTTCTGGAGTCAAAGGCATGGTGCGTGCAGGTTGTCCATCTTCGATGTGTTTGTAAATGCGTTCCGCAGTTTCCAAAGCACGGACGGCGGTTTTATCGCCCCCTTTCGTATTTTTTTTGTAACGGTCTAAACGCTTCTCAACCGTTACTAAGTCTTTGAGTAACAATTCGTTATCAATAATTATTTTATCCCGCACAGGATCCACTGAATTTTCTACATGGATAATATTATCGTCGTCGAAACAACGCACCACATACACAATCGCATGCACTTCCCGAATATCGGCGAGAAATTGATTCCCAAGTCCTTCATTTTTGCTCGCGCCTTTAATCAATCCTGCAATATCAGCGATTTCGACCGTTACAGGAATCACTTTTTTGGGTTTGACTAAGGCGGCAAGTTTGTCCAAACGGGGGTCTGGCACCGTAATCATCCCGATATTGGGGTCTTTGGTCGCGAAAGGGTAATTCGCCACCAACGCTTTTGCACAAGTAAGCGCGTTGAACAGGGTGGATTTGCCTACATTGGGCAGACCGACGATACCACATTTTAAAGCCATTTCAAAATCTTATATAGATAATTAGATATTTTTCAAAAATCGGCGGCAAAGATACCTGAAAAAACGTTTTTTTTTGAAAAAAAGTAAAATGTTTTTCCTTGAAGGCTGAAACCACCCTGAAAGGATGATTTACAAATGTTAAAATTAACACTTTTATTTGTTTTTTAATTTGTGCCTATTATATTTGTGCCAATCTTTTACGAAAAGTGACAGGTCAACAAATTAACGATAACTTACAACAGACACAAATGGGTCAAATCACTGATTTTTGCTTTATTACTTGCGTTGCGATTCAACGATTCAACGATTCAACGATTCAACGATTCAACGATTCAACGATTCAACGATTCAACGATTCAACGATTCAAATTGTTAATCGCTCACAAATTACAACATTTGTGGGCGAAAACCTAATTTTTACCTTGAAAAACACAGGTAAAACCCAATTTTATTTTCCAAATTCCATTTACAAATTGAACAAACTCAACCAAACGCTTGATGTTTCAGTTTAAACGTTTTCCTTATTTCCAACAGCGTGACGCAATGGATTGCGGACCGACTTG
>JBDLWG010000065.1:0-2517 GCA_039804385.1 Bacteroidota bacterium | reverse complement strand
GGATTTTTGGCTTTGGCACTTTCGGCAGTAATTTTGACCAGTCCGTTTTGATAGGCAAGCCATAAACGCTGATAAGTTGGAATCAATTCTTTGAAAACGCAATTTTGTTTGGTAATGGCTTCAAAAATCTCGTCAAGAGCGTCCGTAATCGAACCTTCTACCAAATTATAAAGCATTAAGAAACAATTGGCTTTGAGAACTTTCACTAAATGAAAATGAACGGTTGCTCCCGTTAAAGGATACGTGCGTTCTCCAATGTCATGCTCTGCCATGAGGACAAACTCGAAATAAGCGTTTAATTCCTGTTTTTTACTTTCAAATTTGGATAAAAAAGGTCTCATCGTTAGGGGCGGTTGGAGTTAATGCGATTAAAAAGTTCGATACGCATGGGTACATCGCTTTGGTTGGAAAACACAATTAATTTAAGCGGCGTGATAGCGAATCTGCGCCGTCTGGAACCCGACAGGTCTTCAATTTTTTTTCCGTTCAACAGAGGCAGCAACTCTAAACCATTCAGAATCAATTGATTGTCTATGAATTGGGCGAGTGTATTGACCCGTTGAACGCCATCAATAATTTCCCATTTGCCGCCTTTATCACCTGGTTTGGCAACATCTACAACGAATAACGGGGCTATCGGAATCCCTAAAATGATGGATTCAATAAATTTGGATTGTTTTTCGGTTGACCAAAGGAATTCATTGCGATAGTCGGGTGCGTAAAGGTTCTTTTTTTTGAATTTATGCACCAGAATTTCGATTGAAAATTCTCTTACGTCGTAGTCAACTTGTTTTTTTTTCTCTTGGATTTGCTCATCAGCTCCTTCAAATGGATGTTTCATGATAATGATTGATGGATGAAATGATATTTGGATGACAAAGATAGAGACGCGCTTGGCGGATTTATGAGTCAGCAGCAAACGCTGCCAACTCATTCTGTTATTTTTTAAACATTCGTTCTTTTAGGCTACCTTATTTTCCGCAAGGAAACGCGACTTTTCGACCATTTTCGCCATATCTTGCACGTCTTCAATCACGCCTTGCATATAGAGCAGGTGCGAGTACGACGCAAAATACGCTTTCACCACGAACGCATCATCCGTGCGATACGGCAGCCAGACGACGGAACGATACGCTGCGTTTTCTAAACGATATTGCGTTCGTTTCACGCCAGAAATGGGCGGTAATTCAACAATTTGTTTTTTAAAGCCCCATTGTTCCAATACAGACAACCATTCTCGATAGGTTGGTTGGATTTCTTTATAGATTTTAAACGTTGCCATCCAGTGATTGTTGGTGAATTAGTCAAATGGATCAATCACACGTAAACCTGAGATTCTGCGGAAATCGCCGACATTTCGCGTCACTAACGGATAGTCGTGAACCAAAGCGGTAGCTGCTACTATCGAATCGCCTAAACTCATTTTCTGGTGTTGACGCAGTTCGACTGCTTTAAAACCGATTTCCTCGCTAACGGGAATGATGTGCAGTAATTCAATACACGATTCAAGATACAACTTATCTTCCTCTGCGAAGCGGTGATACCCTAAAACTTCTATCACCGTGCTTATCGAAACGGCGGAGATTATCGCATCATTTGTAATATATTTGCGTAAAAAAACATATTCTGATTTTGCTGAATATATAAGAATATTACTATCAAGTAAATACATAGTTTTTTTGTTTTTTAATCTTCTCTGAATGGCAACACTCGGTCTTGACGGATTTCCCGTTGCCAAGCGACAGGGTCTGGAATATACGACATATTGCCACCTCGTGCAACGACTTGTAAATGCCATTTACGGTCTTTTTTGCTCGGATTCGACGCGACAAGCGGCGTGACGGGCGCGACGACTGAAATACCCATTCGGCGTATGAGCAGTAAGAGTAATTCTAAATCGGCGGTATTCGTAATTTCTAACGTGATGCGCTGCATAAACTCATTTTTTTTGTGACAAATGTAAGATTTTGAGAGCAGTGGAGCAAGTTTTTGAGTCATTTGTTTTTATTTATTTTTTAAATACTTTTTGTTTTGAAAAAATATTTTTATTTTTGGGTGATAGGAAAGCGACTTGATAGGCGTTTTTTAGTTTATTTTTGCAGGGAATGGAAAGTTATGCGTTTGAATTGCAACTCAACGTGCAAATGATGGTTCTGCCCAAAGCGTAATTTCATTTTGGGATTGGATAAAAAGAAGGTCACGCAGGACGTTTTGCTTCGTGCGTGACCTTCTTTTTAAAGATTTATTTTTTAAAAAAATCATTTTCTTTTTTGGGAATGCTGAAATCTATCTATCTTTGCATGATAGTCTTTAATTATAACTAAAACGTTCACAATCAATCATTTAGATTGCGGAATGGGGATTGCGGATTGCGGAATGAGGTCATGCGTATCGCTGCATTCCGAAATCCGAAATCCACATTCCGCAATCGCCTTCACATCTGTGAAAAAAAGATTCTTTTTTTTTCGATTTTTAGGTAACGTTTTGATGATTTTGATACTATTCTAAATGTCGGGG
>JBDLWG010000064.1:0-2680 GCA_039804385.1 Bacteroidota bacterium | reverse complement strand
CGCAGACCTTTGTTGCGTTTTGACCCATTGGCTTGCAATCAAGTGAAGTGCACACGCAATACGCATGCACTTCAAAAAATAGATGATTTTGATCCAAAAACTAATGCAAAGCGATTGAATTCTTGGTATAAACCCATTTTTAACAAACAAGGTGATGTAATTCAAAATACGCTTTATTATTATGCAGATGAAGCGCGAACCCAAATTCAATCGAATCTATTTTCTTATGAATATGAATTTTATCCTTAGAATCAAACTGATATTGGTTTACATGATTGGAAATCAATGTTTTATGACTGCGCAAACGCCCATACAAGGCATCATTTTTGAAAATTTAACCTTGACGGAAAAAGGCAGTCCTTATCGTTTCGGCAAAACGACGATTGCAGCAGGCGTGACTTTAACAATCGAAGCAGGCGTAACGTTGTCCGTTGATTTTAAAAATTCGGGTACGACGCATTATGATGGCTACACTTTATTGGTGCATGGACGGATTTTGGCGCATGGGACGGCGGAAAAACCGATTCAAATTCATGGTGCTTTGCGGATATTGCGTGAAAACAGTAATATTACTCCTGTGCCTGCGATTTTTGAATATTGTCATTTGGACGCGCCCAAAACTTACGGTTATATTTTATTTTCAACCATTCCAATTGAAATGACGAATTGCACGGTTGAAGGCATTATGTATGTGCAAATGGGGACGAATGCGGGTTGGAATCCAGAAAAAACAATATTTACACGTTGTAAATTGTCTGGAAACCATGCATTAAGCCTTATGCATGGGGCAGCAGTGATTGAGGATTGTGAAATTCAAGGTCGCTGCGATGCGCAAGTGGAGTCCTTATATATTTTTAATAGCGATTTTAAACCATCCTTGTCCAAAAGTAGCAATTGTGCCTTATTCCTCAATGCAAAACGTGCGGATGTGAAGCAGAATACCTTTGAAGGCATCAATGGGGCTGCCATTTGGGTGTATTATCAACCGTTTAATGTCATGACAATCGTAAATAATACCTTTAAAAATAACCAAATCCATCTTCAAATAGCCGTTAAAACGGATTTGACGCATCAAAAAGATATGTCCACATGGACCAAAAACACTTTATGGATTGAGGAGAATCGTTTTTTGAAATTTGAACAAAATACCATCCTTGTGACCGATTTTGATAACAGTCCTGACCGCGTTGCAACTTCTACAGAATTGGATGTGAAAAATAATTTTTGGGGCGGTTTAACGCCCTTACAAATGGATGATTCGATTCAAGATTATGCTGATTTCCCTAATTTACGTCTTAAAATTAATTATTTTCCAATTGCAAAAAGATGAAAATCAAATTATTATTTTGTTTAAGTATGCTTTCGAGCCATTTTTTAACGGCACAATGCGCCCTTGAAAAACAATTATTGGGTAGATGGATTTGGGCGAATACTGCCGAAATCGTTGCCGTATTTCAGTTCAATAAGTCACCTACGGTTGATATTTCGATTCCGATGACCGCTTATATGACGCAAACCATTGATAAGGTGGTTGTTAAAGTTTTGCAATTTCAAGATATGGCAGTTCAAGGTCGGATTTTGACGGTTGTGATTTCAGAAAATGGGCAAAATAGTTGCAAAAAAAGTGACAGTACTTTCAAATATACCGTGAGTGCCGAGTTTCAAGGTAAAAAATATACAGGTTGTGGACAATAAAAATGCTTCGTAGTCGGGAAATTTATTTCCCGCTAAATTATTGATTATCAACAATTTAGCTGGAAATAAATTTCCCGACTACGAAGCTATCGCACGCGTCCACTGCTCCGATAACGGCTCACAAAACCCATACTGCCGACGAAAGAAATGATTTTGATTTTACCAAACCGTTTTACTCAACTTTCGAGCAATAGAATTGTTTATTTGAAAATCCAAATTTGATGTATCTTTGTCCCTAAAATTACCATCATTATGAGAGCCATTATTAAAAATCTGGGACCTATTAAAAATAATCGTCAAGCTATTGATTTGACTAAAAATTTCTACATTTTCGTAGGTGAAAATAGTAGCGGTAAAACCTATGTTTCACAATTGTTATGGACGATTTTTAATCAAAATACGATTCGCAAATTTGCTTCAAAAGCAATATTTGCCATTGATTTTGAACATATAACAAATTTTGAAATTACTAAAACATTGATAGATAGTATTTTAGAACAATACGCCGTTTTTTTAAAATCTGAATTAGCTATCACTTACAACATAGAATCCATACCTGCTCATAAAACGATTTTAGATAAATTTTCAATTGCTTTTGAATATGATTTTGATAAAATCTGCCCTGTCGAAATCATAGGAATTGATTTCGACGAGATTCGGTTTACCAAACCATCTCTATCTTTACAAGTGACTATCGAAAAAGAAAAACAGCCTTCGAAGCAATTGACAGATGATAAATTATCGTTACGTTCCTTATCAGGGTTGCGAATTCGTTCACGCCGAACTATCAAGGAAGTATTCTTAATAACGATTTTGGAATTATTACTGGATTACAAACATCACACCTTTTTCTTGCCCGCAAGTCGAACTTTTTATGCTACTTTTTATCAATATATCTACGAATTTGAACGAGCAAGGCAAGAAAAAGAATTGGAAGAAATGCGCCTTCTCATAGAAAATATGAGAAAAAATAAGAATGAAAAAA
>JBDLWG010000063.1:0-30135 GCA_039804385.1 Bacteroidota bacterium | reverse complement strand
CATTTAATCGCTCCTTTCGCGCCGCCGACTTGAGACCAATCGGTCACTTTGCCCGAAAAAATATCTTTCAACTGTTGTTTTTTCAATTCTTTGACAGAATTGCCATTGTGAACAACCACCGCAATACCGTCTAACGCTATCACAGATGGATTCAAATCGCCCGAAACCCCATCTAAAGTACTCGAAAGCAGAGCAATATCGGCTGTTTTGCTCAATACATCATTCATTCCTTGTGCAGAACCACCCGTATTGACGACCATTTTTTGAGCATTGCCATCAATAATTCCTGTAATTTCCGTTTTATTTTCACTTATTTTTTGAATTTGAACATTCTGCGCGTTCAATTCACTCGTCATAAATTCTTGCGCCATTTTCGGAATCAAACTCGCACCCAAAGTGCCTGAACCAGAAAGCGTCAAAATGGCAGTACCTTTATTGGCTTTGCCTGTTTTAGGCGTTTCTGCGGTAGGGGTTGAATCGCTTTTTTGATTTTTAGATTGTGGTAACAATTTTTTAACCGCGTAAAAAATCCCGCCTGCAATGCCCGCTGCAATCAAAAGTCGTGAAAATGGTGTTAAACGAGATACGCCCGCCATAAAAGGATCCTTTTTAAGTTGAGTAATGATTGTAGAAATGGATTTGATACTTCAACCAAACCCATACAAAAGTACACATTTATTTGACAAATAAAAATAAATCACTTTTATTTTTACGTCCGTCAAAGTTTTGTCATCAAAAAAGGACAATCAAGCAACTATTGCAATAAAAGTGTCGTCTGAATATTCGGTATGAAAAAGTTATTTTTAATCATTTGAATCGATTCTGATATGAAACGTTCTTTCTTTTTTGCAAGCTTTTTTTTAACCATTTGTTGGATTTTTATAAAAATCTACAGAATCCAATAAATCCAACAAATCCAAGTTTTTTTACAACTTTATTTAATTTGCAGCGTCTTAATGAAACAATTATTTTTCATCTTTATTTTTATTAAAAATTAAAAAAAATCACAATGCGAATCTTGTTGCAAATCATTTTATTATGCTGTTTTACAGCCATTTCTTGCACAGCTCAAAAGTTATCCATCACGATTGCCGATAAGGGTAATACAGGACATCGTGGTCGTCCAATGCCTGGCACAGAGGATGTAGCACCAACAGGATATGATTATTACAATTTACAAATAAACTCAAATGCCGATTGTACATTAGAAGTCAAGTCTTTATGGGTGAAAGATAAATATGTTTTGATACCTAATTTTGAAGACGGTAAGACGAAAACGAAATTGAAAAAAGGAAAAACGATTGGTACGTATGCAAAGGCAAACATAACAGAGGCTTATGCAAAACCGCCCAAAGCGTTTAAAGGAGAAGCATTATTATATTGCCTTGTGAATGGCAAACCACAATTTATAGAAATTCGGACTTTTAGAGAAATTTTGCCCAATTAAGTGGTTGAATTTAAAAAATCGACAAAAAAGAATACCAACTCAAAGATTGATTTTCAAGGTCGTATAACGTTTGGAGGGTTTGAAACCCTCCAAACGTTGTGGTCGATTATCTACCGCCCATCAATTCTTTCTGCCAAATTTCCAACGCATCCCATTGACCTTTTGCAGCCATATCTGCTTGCTTTGGCCAAGTACCAGGATTGTGAGAATTATATTGTGAGCCCGCTTTGCTCAAAATCGCTTTGATTTCTTCAGGCTTTGTGTGTGCTAACTCCGCCCAAGAGCGAATCCCAGCATTTTTCAACAACTGTTCGATTTTCGGACCGATACCTTCCACGATTTTCAAATTATCGCCGCCGATTGGCACGATTGCAGGTGCTGATGCTTCGACCGCAGGTGCAATGTTACCTGCCAAAGGCAACATATCCGCCGCCGATACTACAGGCACTTCCTCTTTCATATCGCGGGAAATCAATTTCACAGGCGCACCTGTGCTTGCTGCCGCACCAATCCGAACCGTTTTTGCCTTAAGTGGGCGTTCTCCAGGAATGATACTGATAAAAGTACGGTCACTTTTACCCTTTTTGAAGGTCACAAAACCTTCTACGCGTGCATGCAGCGTGTGGTCTTTGCCCATATAAACATTCTCGCCCGCATGAAAACGTTGACCGCGTTGACGAACGATGATATTACCAGCTATTGCATGTTGACCGCCGAACAATTTCACGCCTAACCGTTTGCTTAAACTGTCGCGTCCGTTGTCGGATGAACCGGCCCCTTTCTTATGTGCCATGACGTTTTTTTTAAAAGAGATTGAAAAATAATGTTTGCGGATGATGCCGCTCCGCGTCCTGCTTACGCAGTGATGCCCTCAATGCTAATGCGCGTAAATTGTTGGCGATGTCCGTTCTTTTTGCGATAGCCTTTCCGTCTTTTTTTCTTGAAAACGATGACTTTATCGCCTTGTTCGTGTGCCAACACAGTAGCCCGAACACTCGCGTGAGGAATCGTTGGCGCGCCAACCGTCACAGTCCCTTCCCGTTCAATCATTTGAACATGGTCGAAAGTGACGCTGCCGCCAATAGGTGCTTCCAGCCGGTGGACGAAAAGGTTTTGCCCTTCTGCCACTTTGAATTGTTGACCGGCTATGGTAACGATTGCGTACATAATGATTTTCAATTATATTTTAATAAAAATATGGATTGCGTCGAAACGCGGCGCGAAATTACACCTTTTTTTGGAAATGTAGGCTTTTGAACAACAAAAATTTACAGAAGATTGTTAAAGAGACCTATTCTATCATTAAAACCATTTTTAAAATATGAATCCTGTAAATCTGGACCAAGCCTATTGGGAAAACCGTTATCAACAACAAGATACGGTTTGGGATTTAAAACAAGTCTCGCCGCCTTTGAAATTTTATATCAATCAATTGAAAAACAAGGATTTACGTATTTTGATTCCAGGTTGTGGCAATGCGCATGAAGCTGCCTATCTGCTTGAAAGGGGTTTTACAAATATCACATTGATAGATATTGCGCCGACGATGGTGGATGCTTTAAAACAACAATTCAAAGCGCATCCTGCTATCAAAGTTGTTTTAGGTGATTTTTTTGAACTCCCATTTGAACAACAAGGCATGTATGATTTGATTTTGGAACAAACTTTTTTTTGTGCTTTAAACCCCATTTTACGTCCTACATATGTCGAAAAAATGCACCAGTTGTTGGTTTCCAATGGAAAATTAGTAGGTGTTTTGTTTCAAGTGTTTTTTGAAAAAAATCCACCTTTTGGTGGCTCGAAACAAGAATATAGACCTCTTTTTGAACCTTTTTTTCAAATTAAAATCCTTGAAAATTGTGAAAATTCATATATCAAAAGACAAGGGAGTGAATTATTTATGATTTTACAAAAAGGTTGAAATGACCCATTTAAGGAAGATATTTTTTTGAATCAAATATGTAAAAACAATAATGGATATTAAAATCATAAACATTTGGAAACCAATTGTTTTCAATGAAGCATGGCAACTTGCTCATACTTCAAAATTGGATGGAATCCTTCCATCTTGGCTCCGAAAACGAGATAGTCTAAAAGCGGATCATGAAACGTATCAATTATTTATAAATCGACTTAAACGCCAACATGCTATTGAAACGGGTATTGTGGAGAATCTTTATGATTTGAAGGAAGGGATTACACTCACTTTTGTCAAAGAAGGTTTTGTCGAATCTTATTTGCAACACGGTGATACGAATATTCCGCCACAACAATTAATGGCGTATTTACAAGATAATTTTGATGCCATTGATTTTGTATTTGAAATTGTGAAAGAGGAGCGATACATTACAAAAAGTTTTATCAAAGAATTGCATCATTTGATTACGCGACATCAGGAAAGTGCAGAAGGTAGAGACCAGTTTGGCAATCGGCTTCAAATTCCATTGCTCAAAGGGGCTTTCAAAATCCGCGAAAATAATCCAACGCGAGCTGATGGAACTCGTTTTGAATATTGTCCTCCGATTCATGTGGAAGCAGAGATGGATCAATTGATTGAAATATATGAAAAATTAGTAGCGCAGGCTGTCAAACCTGTGGTGCTGGCGGCATGGATACATCATGCGTTGACGCAAATTCATCCATTTCAAGATGGAAATGGGCGTATGGCGCGTTTGTTAGCAAGTCTTATATTGATTAAATATAACTTATTTCCGCTTACAGTTCAACGAAATGAGAAAAAAAAGTACATTGATGCGTTAGAATTGGCGGATAAAGGAATGCCCCAATCCTTAGTTGATTTTTTTGGGGAAACCCAAAAGCGCAATATTGAAACCGCCTTAAATCTTAAAAAAACGCTTGCAAACGCGTCTTTAGAATCGGTTGCTACGCTTTTTTCTCAAAAATTAGAACAGCAGCAACATAAAACGGAGCAAGCGCGGCAAGCCAATATTGCTAAAAATCGAATCTTTATTTTTCAATTTATCCACCAAGTTTTAGCAGAAATCAAAGCCGAATTGGTGGCAAAATTGAATGGAAATGCCCAATTACAGCTATCGAATGGCAGTCCTACACTCCGAAATCAGGGGCAATTTTTTGGGACTCAGATTACAGCTTATGCACAACAGTTTGATTATTTTTTTAATAGGACACTGCCGAGAGCTTGGTTTAAGTTTGGCATTGATTTAAAAAAGCAAAAAAAGTATCAATTGATTATCACTTTACACCATTACGGATATGATAATGCAACTTGGGCAATTGGGGCATTTTTGGAATATAATGCGTCCAAAACATCCTTTGCAGATGTAAGTTCGACTACTGTTTTACCATTGTCAATTGAACCTTATACGTTATCACTTGATAATGATGCAATTAATATTGAAAAGGCATTTGATGATATACGGGCGTTTATACAAAATCTTGTAATGCTGACCTTAGCGCAGATTGTAAGCGAGATTGGTTAAATTTCATTTTTGACCCATAAAATCATCCTTTTAGCTTCCCAATCAGGCGTTTTTGATAGTATCTTTGTGTGAAAAATATATTTTTAAATTAAATTTGTATAAAAAAATTTCCAATCTTGATTTATGTTGCCACAATATTTAAGTCATCGCAACCTTCGTTTTGTATTATTAGAAATGCTCGAAACGCAGCAACTCACTCGTTTTGAACGCTATACAGATTACGATAAAGACACCATTGAACCGTTGTTAGACGCTGCTTTGCAAATCGCAGACCAACACCTATTTCCATTTTACATGGAAATGGATCGAAAAAAAGCGGTTTGTGTTAATGGCGTAGTCACAACGCATCCACAATTGAAAGTGATTATTCAATCCATTGCAGAGGGCGGTTGGATTGGCGCACATGCAGACCCGCAATTTGGCGGGATGAATATGCCTTTGACCTTGTTGTATTCGGGATTATTAACTTTTTACGCGGCGAATGTCAACGCCTGTTATCCATTTTTGACCCAAGGCGCGGCGAATTTGATATTAAGTTTTGGTTCAGATGCATTAAAAGAACAATTTGTACACAAAATGCACTCAGGCGAGTGGCAAGGCACGATGGCGTTGACCGAACCACAAGCGGGCAGTTCGCTTTCCGACGTGATTGCAACGGCTGAACCGACCGAAACTGCAGGTACTTACTTCATCAAAGGTCAAAAAATATTCATATCAGGAGGCGATCATGATGCGGCTGAAAACATCGTGCATTTATTGTTAGCCAGAATCAAGGGCGCACCTGCGGGTACGAAAGGCATTTCCTTATTTGTCGTACCCAAATACCGTTCTGAAAACAATCAATTTGTTTCAAATGATGTTGCCACAGCAGGCATTTATGGCAAAATGGGGCAGAAAGGTTATGTAGCAGCCCACCTTATGTATGGTGAAAAAGAAGATTGTCATGGTTACTTATTGGGTGAACCGCACAGAGGTTTAAACTATATGTTTCAAATGATGAATGAAGCGCGGATTGGCACAGGACTTGTGGCGGCGGGCGCGGCTTCTGCGGCGTATTATGCATCGCTCAAATATGCGCAAGAGCGTCCACAAGGGCGGCTTCCAAGTAGCAAAGATGCGACCAAACCGCAAATCCCAATCATCGAACATGCGGACGTAAGACGAATGTTATTATTTCAAAAATCCGTCGTGGAAGGTTCGATTGCGTTGTTGATGCAGTGCAGTTACTACGCTGATTTGGAACGCATGGCAACTGGCACCGAAAAACATCATGCGTTTTTATTATTAGAATTATTGACTCCGATTGCCAAGAGTTTTCCATCGGAATATGGGGTTTTGTCGGTCAGTCAGGCGATGCAAGTCTTGGGCGGCGCGGGTTATTGCGACGATTTTCCAGTGGAGCAGATTTATAGAGATATTCGGGTGAATGCCATTTATGAAGGCACCACAGGGATTCATGGCTTGGATTTATTGGGTCGAAAAGTGTTTATTGAAAAAGGAAAAGCCGTACAACTCTTTGGAAATGAATTGATTAACGAAATTTCAGCTGCTGAATCGGCTTCCAAACCAGTCCAAAAAGCAGGTCGTCAATTGGGTGCGGTTGCCCAAAAATTGCAAGAAGTCACCCAACAATTGATGAAAATCGGTCAAGAACATGGCGCAGAAGCCTTGTTAGCAGATGCGACATTATATTTGGACTATTTTAGTTTGGTCGCAGTGGCTTGGATTTGGTTGAAACAGGCAGTCGTTGCGGATAAAGCATTGCAAAATGCAGTAGGTGATGACCGTGTTTTTTACGAAAGTAAGATTCATACGATGCGTTATTTTTACGAATATGAGTTGCCAAAAACCAAAGCATTGCATCACAGGCTGTCTTCAACCGATAAATTAACGTTGACAATACCCAAAGAATATTTTATTTAAATATATTTTTTCAAAATAATATTTCAATAAAACCAATTAAACAATATACGTTTTTTAGGCAATTATAACCCGCCTAAAAAACGGTATATTGTTTAATTATAATATTTTTTGTTTATAAAAATACAAAAAAAAGTATCAAACCAAACAAAATATTGCAAACACTTCATAAAAATATTGAATATTTTGTTTTTTTTTTGAAAAAAACGCATTTTTTTTGTCCAAGCCCTTGCATTACACCGAAAAAATGCTTTACTTTGCATTGGAATTGAAAAGCAAGTAATCTGATTTTACGAATTGCAAAAGCTGCAACCAAAACCCAATAGAACTATGGATGATAACCGACACGAATACCATCCTTTAAAGTCCTGCTTAGGTATTATCAGGTTATGCGTGCGTCAAAGCAACGTTCTGACGAAATCCGTTTCTACAAAAAAAATCTAAAAATTTCTGAAAAAAAGTCCTGAAAACGGTCAAAATGAATTAGTTGGCAAGGTTTTCGGAATTATGAAGATACATCAAGATTGGTTAGTAAAATTTTTTCATGCTTTTTTGTTGGGAAGCCTTTCCGTGTAGCGGATAAGGCTTTTTTCTTTTGGTTTTGAATAGATTAACAATTGATTTCATCAATCAAAGCGATGAAGTTTGCAGAGATTCTTGCGGACGACACTTGATAATCAGCAGGGTTGATCGTGTTATGATTGCGTTCTTTCTCCAATCGATTATAGGCAGAAGCATAATGTATAAAATCAGCTTCTTTTTCATGCCCCCTTCCAATCTTAATAAAATTTTCCAATTTTTTGATAACTTCACTCAGATTTCCCCTCTGTAGCAAATTTTTTAAAGCACTTTTGTCTAAATTGTTTTCCGTTAAAAAGGGGGCAATTAACAATCGAATCTCATTCAGATCTTTGCCCATCCGTAAATAGTTCAGAATTTGATTCAAAAAAGGAATAATAGGGCGTTTTCTAATCAATACGAAATCGGGCACATAAAAGAGTTCAACAGTTTCAAAATGAGGCGTTGCGGAAAGAATGAGGCAAGGAACTGAAGACGGTTTAAAATGTTTTATGCAACAATCATACAATCGGCTGTTATCATTTGTAAGACAACTTACTTTAGCATCTGATTTTGCATAACATGCTTGCCAGAATAATAACTCTTTTATAAACTGGGTTTCGCTATCTTGACGAATATCATTGGCAATATAAAGCCAATACAAAACGGCAGTACCACTTTGTTCCCATACATCTTGAATGTTTACATTATTTAAGGTCTCGAGCAAAAAGGACAATTCAAACTTATCAAGGTCTTGTGCCAGTAGAATGAGTTGTCTCATTTTAAGATCATTATTTATTTTCTTGTCCACGTTTCAAAAGATTAGTATCACAAATGGAGTTATTTATTTACATAACTTATTGATAATCAAGGCTATTTAATGTATTTTCATAAATCACTTTTTAGTTGAGATACGATACCCCTTAGCTTAGACATACTGCGGGAAATTTTTATTACTATTGCATGCACAGATATATCCTTCTCTTTAGCAATTTCCTGATATGATTTTTTTTCAAAATAATGTTGACGAATCAGTTCCCCGTCACTAGCACTTAACTTATTTAAAGCAGTTTCCAAAAAGTCTATTTTTTCTTCATATTTTATTTTATCACCAATCCTTAGCGATGATAACTCAATTTTATCAAAAAGATCACTTGAAACAGATTGAGTTATCCTCCTTTTTCTCAATTCATCCATGAGGCGATTTCGAGCTATTATACATAAATAGTTTGTAATGGGAATATGATCAAAATCGAATCGTGAGTGCAATATATGTTTGCAGAATTGCAAAATTGAATCAACAACAGCGTCTTCTGCCTCTTCATGAGAAGCCCCCATTCCAAGAAGCGATTTCAATACAATCGGTTTCATTCTTGTATATAACTCCGCTATTGCACTATCCTCGTGATTCTTAATCCTAAGAATTAATGCTCTATCATTAAGATCTTCATCATTAAGCATTGTATCTATATTTTTAGTTAAAAAATAAAAATTATCAACACAAAAGCAGCCTTTTTACCGTCAATACCCAATAACTTTACTACAAAAATGGATATTTATTTTTCAAACATTTTTTAAGGTTTGAAAGGTGTATTTGAAAAGGAAAATGGTTCATTCCAAAAAGAATGAGCAGTTCACCAATGATTTTTAAAAAGCAACAAAAGCATAGGAAATATTTTAAATAATTGTATTTGTAAGCTGCGTTTTAGGCAAAAAAAGAATTTTCATCAAAAATTGGCTTCTGAATGACCCAAAGACGCAATTTGCTTTGTAAAATCATTTTTTTTGTGAAAAACCTATCTGCGTCTAAATGATATTTCAGAAAAAACTACCTTTGCAACCTTATTGAACCTATTAAAATTTCCAAACAACCACTATGGTAAAATTAAAATCGGTCTCCATTCCGCGAAAGCGGGTGAAGAAAAGGAAACCTCAATCGCCACCGTTATTTCAAGCACATGATAAGTTTTTTAAGATTGCATTTCAAGACAAAGAAAATGCAACTGATTTTTTGAAAACTTATTTTTTAGCTAAATTTCCTGATATTGAGTTGGATTTGAGCAGTTTACACTTAGATGATGCGCAACATGTTTCCAGCAAACTGCATCCTTTGTATTCCGATGTAGTGTATCGTTGCAAATTAAAAGGTGATAAAACGGATAAAATCGTTTATGTTTCCTTCTTATTTGAACACAAAAGTCAAATGCCCACAACGGAATTTAACATGCGGCTTCAATTATTGGAGTACATTCACTCCATTCAGCGCAAAAACAAAGTGGAAAAACAGCCCGAAAGTATCGTGATTCCAATTGTTTTTAATCAAAGTGAAAAAAGTTGGCAACAACAACCGTTTAGAAGTTGTTTCCCAGATGCACCACCATCTTTGTTGCAATTTGTTCCAGAATTTGCGTACTTTGTGTTCAATTTGACAGACTTTTCAGATGCCGAAATTCGGATGTTGCAGGAATATAGTGCGTTGCGCGGCGTATTACTGGCAATGAAGCATTACCAAAATGTAGATTTTTTGAAAAAGCATTTTGAAGAAATGATTCGATTTATTGAGGAGCATCCTGAAAAAGAAGATTTGTGGCAAACCATCTTCGCATACATTCTCGGGAATGGCGAATTGGAACAAGATGTCGTTAACAGCATTTTAAAAAATATTCATTCACCAAAAATTAAACAAAAAATGGATTTAGCAACCAATAAAGGTATTTTTGGGCAGGCTTATCGGCAAGGCAGAGACGAAGCAACTGCAATTTGGAAGGAAAAACTGCAAAATACTGAAAATGAATTAACAGAGGCAAAAGTCAAAGCTGAAAATGCACAAGTTGAAGCCGAAAAGACAAGAATCTTTTTGAGCTTGCTTTACGGTTGGCATAAAAAAGCAGACATTACACTTATCGCAGATATTGCTTCGATTCCATTGAAAGAGACTCAATTATGGATAGCATCTTTTGAATATATAAAAGCAAATCGAGATACTCAAAAAGTGCTTACACCCAAACAATGGGTTAAATTATTGGAAAAAAAGAAAACAAAAAAGGTTGCTTTATCAGAAGCACAAGTGGCTCAATTGTTGGAATTATTGGATAAATCGGTTGTATAATTAGGTTTTAAAAGGGCGATTTTAAAACATCTTGCTTGATAAATCGCCGATTCCATCCTTTTTCGGTGCAAGAAAGTTCCTAAAACGTTCTCTAACGCATCGTTCTTCATTGATAAAAATCCGGCAAAGAACCACTTTGTCGGATTTTTAATTTTATACAACGGGTGAACACCCTTGAAAAAGGAATAGATGAACTCCAGGTATTCATTTTAAAAATAAGCAGCCAACATTTTTTTCACCGTCAGAAACAGCTGTTTTCCAAACTCAATATCAGGCAATTCGGTTTTGCCATCAGGCAATTGCTCGCTGGTGGGCAGCGTGAAAACCGTAGCGTTCAAGACCTTACTGCACATACCCGTATTGACGTAAGTGAACGATAGAAAACTGACAAAAATAAGCACCGTCCATAAAACGGATTGCAGGTTCATTTTTTTCATATTGCATTTTTTTTTGGCTTTGATGCTACAAATTTACCAAATTTTTACAATCTTCGTCCCTATTTTTACCTTTTTTTTGTTAAAAAAAGGGACTTTTTTGGAGTGCTGTTGATTTTGGTGCGTTTGTACCGATGAAATGACCCTTTTTTGACCCAAAAGTTGCAAAAATTCAACCTTTTTTCTTCATTTTTCTCGATTAGACTGCTTTTGAAAACATATACCTTATATGAGTTAAACGAGTTTTTACGCCGAGTGGTGGCGATGAATTTTCCCGATTCGGTCTGGGTGACGGCAGAAACGGTGCAAGTGAGCTGGTCTCGCGGACATTGTTATTTGGATTTGGTGGAAAAAAATGCCGATTCAACTGAGATTGAGGCGAAAATGTTGGCTATTTTATGGGCAAATGATTTGAAACGCATTTGTCGCACCCGCGCCGCCGAAGTCGAAGAAGTGAAACAGGAAGATACGATTCAATCCGAAATCAAAAATTTATTGAAAGCAGGTTTGAATATTCGGGTGAAAGTGCGTGCCGATTTTAGCGAATTATATGGGGTGAAATTGGTGATTGAAGATTTTGATTTTACACAAATTGTTGGTAATCAAGCTCTTGAACGCATCAATACGATTCAGCACCTGCAAAAAACCGCTGCGATGTCGCGCAATAAAAAGTTGAAACCACCTGTTTCATGGCAACGAATTGCTGTAATTAGCAGTGAAACCGCCGCAGGTTGGCAAGATTTCCAAACGCATTTGACTCAAAATCGGTCGCAATTTCAATTTGAATTGAAACTTTTTTCAGCAGCCATGCAAGGGATTCACCTCCAAAATGAAATGATGAATCAATTGAATGCGATTGAGGCACGCAAAGACGCGTTTGATGCGATTGTAATCGTTCGCGGCGGCGGTTCGCGGATGGATTTAGCGGGTTTTGACAGTCGGCGGCTGTGCGAATTGGCGGCTCAGTCCTCTTTGCCGATTTTGACGGGGATTGGACATGAAATAGATGAAAGTATTTTAGATATGATTGCGTTTCGAGCGTTTAAAACGCCGACTGCGGTAGCTGATTTTTTGATTGAACAACAAACAGCAAATGATAGAGCGTTGATTCAACTGCGGCAACAAACACAACACATTGTGTATCAACGCATTGAGCAATCATTGACTTGGTTACAAGCGCAAAAAACACGGACGCAATGGATTGGACATCATTAC
This sequence comes from Bacteroidota bacterium, assembly GCA_039804385.1. Taxonomy (GTDB): domain Bacteria; phylum Bacteroidota; class Bacteroidia; order Chitinophagales; family Saprospiraceae; genus JAAFJT01. The sequence continues at coordinate 17,991 of JBDLWG010000063.1, read as the reverse complement.
CTTGCGCAACAAACACAGCAATTAAATCATTTGGCAATGATGGTGCAATCGCGGCATCCGAAAACATTGGCGGCACAAGGTTATGTATTCATTGAAAAAAATAACAAACGTTTAATTGATTCAACCTCAATTGATTGTAACGATATTATTCAAATTTATTTCCCAGATGGCGTGATAAACGCAGCAGTCTTAGATAAAAAAATCATTTAACATGAATCCTAAAAAAGATAAAAAAAACAGCACCCTAATTTTCAACGAATCCGAAACGGATTATCGAAAACAAGATACGCAACCGTTTTCATATGATGAAGCGATGGCAGAAATCCAGCTATTAGTCGTAGATATGCAGCAGCCGTCTATCGCAATGGACGAATTATTGCAAAAGCATGAACGCGCCAATGTCTTGATTAACCTTTGTCAGGAAAAATTGCGTGCTATCAAACCTAAATTTGACATTCCTTTTTGAAAAGGATGCTTTTTCCCACAGATTACGCCTATTTTTTCGCGGATTGTGCAAAAAAAAGGTTCTCTGACAAATTTTGTAGATTAAAAGCATCGTCTATTATAGTTCATCCATTCAACAAATGGGGCATTCCAATCCTTTCCAATCGCGCTTTTTGTCATTCCGAAGGAATCCTTGCGACACAACGATTCCTTCGGAATGACAAAAAGCATGTAAGTAATGGATAGCGTTGCAACCTTGGCGATTTTGGGGCATTTTTTTGATAGCTTATTTCGACTCAACTAATGATTTATGAAACAATTCATTGATAATCAAATGATTAGAATTATGAAGTTAATCTTATTTTTTTTACTCGTTATTTCTTTTTCGCGTTGCGACATAAACACGACCCATTCCCCTGTGATTTGGGATAGAACGATGCAGCCCGATACGTCGGATTTGGCGATATCTATTGTATATAGTTCCACACTACCCGCTTATGGGCTTGAATTGATAAGTAAAAATCGCTCATCTCCCATTAGGATTCAGAAAATTATCTTTTCAGGAAACGAAACGAATTATAAGGCTGGATGTGAAGATATGCCGCATTCTGGATGCAATAGTCAGTATTGTTATCTACCTACTTATGGGAGTGCGTCCCGTTTAGCAGTATCTCCTATGAGCGAGACCTTGACAAAGCCCGTTTGCACGGTCTATTATCGGGTTGGCGGAAAAGCAAAACGAGCGATTGCCGATTCGGTTAGCATAACACCCTGCGAAATTACAGCCCCTCCTGGTATTAATATGGAGAAGCGTGTCTGCTATTGGCTGAGGGGATGTAATGATTGAATATTCATTGATTTTTATATTTTTAACGATTTTTAAATTATGAAACGATTTTTTATTAAAAATACTATTTTTTAGTCAAAAACAGATGCACAAATTTAATATTTTAGCTATTTTAAGGTGTTTTTATGCTATAAGTTAATATTTTAGCTGTTTTTTTTACTTTTTTTTAAAACGGTATTCACCTTACATATATATGTATTTTCTATTTTTTATTTCCAACCAAACCGCTAATTTTGTATTCAACCATTTTAAGGATTCCAAATTTAGGGAATTTCATTTTATCAATTATCTTCATTTTAATTTTTTTTAAACATTGTACAAACCATGGATACATAATCCAACTCACTTGGCTACATCACACGCCAACAATTGGCAACGAAATTAGGCGTGACTTATCAGACTCTTTGGCGGTGGCTCAAAGAAAAAAAAGTTATTTTACCGCAACGACGGCTTTCACCAACAGACCAACAACATATTTTAGTTATTTTAGGTGCCTTTGTAGGCACTCATGCACCCGATAATCAAGCAAAAATCGTCTAATGGGCTTATTGCGATGGTTGCTTGTTATAAAATGTTATGTTTTAAAATAAAATGTTATTTTTATTATAAAAAAAACACTATATATTTGCAATATCAAAGTAAAGGTTGCGTCGAGATGTTTTATTTCCGCCCTTGCCTACCGTCTTGTAGCTGTGTCTATTAAAAAGGTGCACAATGTTGTTGTTTAGTCACAACTGAAGTATTTCATTTTTACATCAAAAATTTAACTTATGAATCAACAAACAAGGTTTTTGGCAGCCAATAATTCTCCCCCTTCATTGGGATGTAGATTATTACAAAAATTATTTTTCCATCAAAATTTAAAGCGGATGAAATTCAAATGGCTTTTTTTTAACTGCTTGGTAATCATTAATTTAGGTGTTGCTTGTCGCAAAACACCCGATCCATGTGCGGGCAGAACGCCTGATGCAAAGGACTTTCAAATGTATATGACTTTTAAAAACCCAGGCGGTTTAGGCATCATTGATACATTTCGAGTGCCACAACAATTAGATACTTTTTATGGTAGTCAAGCGTATTCTGGTTTTTTGCCGACGATGGTTTTCGAGAGTGATTTAGTCACTGCTCAAACTTTTAAGTGGACCGTAGGAACGGATGCACGCGTTTTTACGAATCCTAAGTTTTCGCTTTCGTTTAGAACACCGCCCAATCTTGTGAATAAGATTGATGTAAAATTGCTAAGGGAACGTTCAACAGATGTGTGTTTTCCAAATGATAATGGGAAAGATACCATCCAAAAAAGTTTTTATTTGGCAAATGACCAGATTTTGATACCACCGCAAGTAGGGCGATTTAAAGGATACATTGTTGGGCAAGAACAAGACACCTTTACAGTGCATATTTATTTTGGTTCACGAGATGAGGCGTATTTTATTGATAATTTTCCTAAAGGTGCATCGGTCGTTTGCCCTGCGGTAAGTGGTGGTTATAAAGGAGACTTTATTGGCATTATTGGGAAGTATTTTGTGATACAATCCTCTTTTGCTTTCACCCAAGTTCAAAATACTGGACTTGCTTATGCTTTAGGTAAAGTGGATAAAAATAGTATTGAAATAAATTATATGACGAACAAAGAGCCAAGTAAAAAACAACGATTCATTGGTGTTAAACAACCTTAATTTTTTCACATTTAAATTGTAAAACCATGTATTTCAATCATTCTAAATTATTATTACAAATTATTAAAAAACATATTTGTTTTCTTTCTTTCTTTCCCACTACTTGCGTAATTATCATGAAGATTTAACAAAAATAGAGTCAAATAGAGTCGGATAATATCAAATCTTTCCTATCTTTGCGGGATGAAATTATCAGAATATGCAAAAATAAGAGGCATTAGCTATTGAACCGCGTTCCGTCATTGGAAAAAAGGTTCCATTGTAGGTGAGCAATTATCAAGTGGCACCATTATCGTTCACGATCAAGGTAGCCGTCTCCCGATTCAGCCGTCCGTGTGTTACGCGGTTTTGGATGCACGAGTGTCCAGTAGTGAAAACAGAACTAACTTAGAAGGTCAACTCAGTCGCTTGCGGGATTACGCTACTGCCAAAGGATACACCATTGTAAAAGAAGTCAAAGAAGTTGGCAGCGGTTTGAATGACAAACGTCCCTTATTGGAAAAAATTTTACAAAAGGACGATTGGCATATCTTAGTTGCCGAACCTAAAGATAGGATTGCTCGATTTGGGTTGAGCTACATGGTTTTGTTATTGTCAAAACAAGGGAAAAAAATAGAAATCATCAACAACGTTTTAGATGATAAGAACGACTTAATCGAAGATTTTGTGTCGATAATTACCTCTTTCACCGCCCGCTTGTATGGATTGCGGCGTAGTAGACGAAAAACAGAACCGATTCTTAAAGATTTACAAATAGAATTCAACTCTGAATCTAAATGCAATTAGTCGAACAACATATCGTAAACAGAGGTCATTCGTCTTTTGGAAAGATCGATGAACTCTGTTTTAAATCGAAAAACTTATACAACGCGGCGTTGTATGAAGTTCGACAAGCCTTTTTCCAAAATCAGAGTGGTTATCTGAATTACAATGCGTTACAAAAAAATTTCAAACCGAAAAACAAAACGATTATGGTGCGTTGCCTGCCAAAGTGAGTCAACAAATTTTGATGTTATTGGATCGGAACTTTAAATCGTTTTTTGAGGCATTGAAGGCTTTTAAAGTCAATCCTTCTAAATTTTTAGCCCGTCCTAAAATTCCGAAATACAAAGATAAAATAAAGGGTCGAAATCTTTTGATTTACACGATTCAAGCCTTGTCGAAACCGTTGTTAAAAAAAGGGATTATTCAATTATCGGGTACGGATATTCAATTTAAAACGAATGTAAAATTCAATGATATTCAACAAGTTCGCATGATTCCGAACGCTACTTGTTACACGATTGAGGTCGTTTATAACGTCGTGGCAGCAGCCCCTGTGCCGTTCAATGGTCGAATTGCAAGCATTGATATAGGCTTGAATAATTTAGCAACCCTCACCAGTAATGGTGCGTTTGCACCCTTGATTCTGAATGGCAAACCACTCAAATCGATCAATCAATTTTACCATAAAAAAAAGGCAAAATTACAAGCTGCCTTGAAAAAAGAACAAAAAACGAGTCGCCGAATTCAGGCACTTACCCATAAACGGAACCACAAAGTAAAAGATTATTTGCATCAATCCAGTCGATATGTGATGAATCAATTCGTTTCCAATCAAATCAGTGTTTTGGTCATTGGCAAAAATGACCAATGGAAACAAGAAATCGCGCTCGGCAGTCGAACGAATCAAAACTTTGTCCAAATTCCGCACGCCACTTTCATTGACCAATTGAAATATAAAGCTCAATTCGTCGGCATTCGAGTCGTGCTTCAAGAAGAAAGTTACACCTCCAAATGTAGTTTTTTGGATGGCGAAAGCATCCAAAAACACCCCGAATATCAAGGAAAGCGGGTGAAAAGAGGGTTATTTCGCTCGAAAAACGGCACCGTGCTCAATGCGGATGTGAATGGCAGTGCCAATATTTTAAAAAAAGCATTCCCAACTGCCTTTGAGGGTTATGGGATAGAGGGTGCCGTAGTTCACCCAATAAGGGTCATGCCTTATAAAAAAGCCATTTGATAATGGTTTATGAGCTATGTATCTGTTTGTTTTAGAAGCAGATGGAGATCGCTATTTTCAAAAAGTGTTTATAAATCATTCATTTTAAACTATAAATTTACTTGTAATACAATTTATTAAAATAATAATAGGGAAATGATTTAGAATCGTTTCCCTATTTTGTCTTATAAAAAATGAAATATTAATTTTTGTAATATCAAATTTCACAATTTTTGTTTTGGAAATGATGGGAGCGTCTTTTTTGCAAATTTCACCCATTTTTGTTTTTTTAATCTGTCAAATCAAGCAGAAAACAATATTTTTATCGCTTTGTTTTAAAAATACAAATCATTTAAAATCAATTATATACAGATTTTTTATAAAAAATGTGATTAGAATCTTGAAAAAAGCGCAAATGGAGTTGATTTTGTAATGAAAATCACTTTACCTTTGAGCCATCTAAAAAATTATAAAAAAGATTTAGCAATAAATGAAATATCAGCATACAAATTTCGGATGGTGGCAAATCTTACACGCGGTAGTCGGGTAAGTTCCAACGTCTGTTTAGATTGTATGTTATCATCCTATTTAAAACGGCTTGGCGGTATCCCCCGACAAGCCGTTTTTCTATTTTCACCATTTCACCATAAAATCAAAAAAGATGATTGCAATCAATCCAAAAATTGTTTTAAAAACGGTTGTAAAACGCTATTTGGCGGATATTTTCACGCCTGTCGGGACGTATTTGAAGGTACGCGACCGATTTTCAGAGACGGTTTTGTTGGAAAGTACTGATTTTCGGAGTTTGGAAAATTGTCGTTCTTTCATCGGAGTCGAGCCGATTGCCAAATTTTTAGTTCAAAATGGGCAGATTGAATTGCGTTTTCCCGATGGTTCTAAAACGATTACACCACTCAAAAACAAACAAAATGTTTCAAAATTATTCACGCAGTTCAAAGAACAATTTGAAGTTAAAACGCCTGCTGGGATTTTGAATGGTTTTTTCGGTCATACGGCTTATGATGCCGTTCAATATTTTGATACCTTGGATTTTGATGCGGCTAAACTCAAAACCGATTTACCACAAATGCACTATTCTTTATATCGGTATATCATTGGTTTTGACCATTTTAAAGATGAAATGACGATTTTAGAAAATATTCCAACAGGTGGAAAGAGTCATTTAGAAAGTTTAGAATCCATCATCAAAGGACAACCTTCTGGTACTTTTAGTTTTAAATTAGTGGGTCAAGAACGGGCAAATATGACCGATGAAGCCTATAAAGAATTAGTGAGCTTGGGCAAACACCATTGTCAAATTGGGGACGTATTTCAAATTGTTTTATCGCGTCGTTACACGCAAGCCTTTTCGGGCGATGATTTGAACGTCTATCGCACCCTCCGCACGATTAATCCTTCTCCATATTTGTTTTATTTTGATTATGGTTCTTACAAAATTTTCGGTTCATCGCCTGAAGCGCAATTGGTGATTGAAAATGGCAAAGCGAGCGTCAACCCGATTGCAGGTACGTATCGGCGCACAGGGGATGATGAAGCAGATGCGCAAAAAGCGCGGGAATTGCGAACCGACCCAAAAGAAGTTGCGGAGCATATTATGTTGGTGGATTTGGCTCGAAATGACCTTAGTAAACACTGTAAGTTAGTGAAAGTCAAGGAGTTAAAAGAAATTCAATACTTTAGTCATGTCATTCATTTGGTGAGCAAAGTGGAAGGTCAAATGTTGCCGAATGCGACTTCATCTGATATTTTTGCAGATACGTTTCCTGCGGGAACGCTGTCGGGTGCGCCCAAATACAAGGCGATGCAATTGATTGATGCTTACGAACCCGAAAATCGACATTTTTACGGCGGCGCGATTGGTTATGTGGGTTTTAAGGGTGAAATGAATCAAGCGATTGTGATTCGTTCTTTTTTGAGTCACAACAATTTGTTGCATTATCAAGCAGGTGCAGGCGTTGTTGCGGCAAGCAAAGAAGAAGACGAATTGCAAGAAGTGAATAATAAATTAGGTGCCTTGAAGCGAGCGTTATTAGAAGCGCAAAAATTATAATAAAACCACATTCATTTGATTATCAACCAATTAAATAAAAACAATGAAAATATTAGTTTTAGATAATTATGATTCATTCACCTATAATTTGGTGCAATATATTACGGAATTAACAGGCGAGATGCCGAGTGTAATGCGCAATGATAAGATTGATTTACAAGCAGTTGCGTCATTTGATACCATTGTTTTGTCGCCCGGTCCGGGCTTACCTGCGGATGCGGGGATTATGCCTCAATTGATTCAACAATACGCGCCGACTAAACGGATTTTGGGCGTTTGTCTCGGACATCAAGCGATTGGAGAAGCCTTTGGCGGAAAATTATATAATTTAAAAAACGTATATCATGGGATTGCTTCGCCGATTCAAGTGATTGATGAAAGCAATATTTTGTTTGAAAATATACCTATTGAATTAGTCGTAGGACGGTATCATTCTTGGGCGATTTCGACAGAAGGTTTTCCCAAAGAGTTGAAAGTGACGGCGCAGGATGACCAAGGCGTAATTATGGCAATGAGTCATCATACGTATGATGTGCATGGGGTTCAATTTCATCCCGAATCGGTGATGACGGATTATGGAAAACAAATATTAAAGAATTTTTTGCGCCCGCTTAACCAACAAAATAAGGTGGGTCAAGCGATTGAATATATGTTTTAATTTTTTTAATTATTTTTAAATAACAAACATAACATGTTGAAAAACAATCAATTCTATTGGGCAGCGATTTTAATAAGTTTGCTCATGGCTTGTAAGACGACTCAAAAAGGGACTCCCAATAACGATGCGGAAAACCTCAAACGCAAGTTTGAACAAGCAGATGATTATGCGGCGTTTATTGCTAAAAATTCGGAAAGGGGTTACGATGGCGAAATTGACCTTTTTCCAGACCGAGATGGCTTGGCGAGCAAGGAAGATAGTGCTGCTTTTTCGGCACAAAAAGGGGCAGTTGTCGGTCCGTTTGCGGAGTCGAAAGGCGGTTATCAATTGGTTCGAGTGGTAGGGACGTATGAAACGAAGCAATTGAAAGCACGCCATATTTTATTGCAAATGAGTGAAGTACCCATGACAGCCCAAGATAATTTTGCAGATAAGTTAATTGGCGAAATTAAAGCAGGAAAAGCATTTGAAATGTTGGCAGCAAAGCATAGCAATGACCAAACGAATAAAAATAAAGGGGGGGAATTAGGTTGGTTTGAGCCGAATGCAATGGTTCAAGATTTTGCGGAAGCCGTGACGAAACAACCCAAAGATGCCGTTTTCAAAGTCAGAACGATGTTTGGTTTGCACATTGTGCATAAACAAGAAGTTTTACAAGACCGAAGAACAGGGATTCGATTAGTCCGATTATTTAAAAACAAATAAAAAAGATTCAACAGATGAAAATTATATTAGAAAAATTGTTTGAGCATAAACGATTGACAAAGCAGGAGGCAAAACGCATTCTTATAAATATGGCTCAAAACCAATATAATGAGGCTCAAATCGCTGCATTTATCACCGTTTATCTCATGCGCAGTGTGAGTGTGGAGGAAATGCAAGGTTTTCGAGCCGCGTTATTGGAACTTTGCATTCCGATTCATTTTGATAATCAAGATACGATTGACGTGTGTGGAACGGGTGGTGACGGCAAAAATACGTTTAATATTTCCACTTTATCGGCATTTGTATTGGCGGGCGCGGGCTATAAAGTGACGAAACATGGCAATTCGAGCGTTTCATCGGCATGTGGTTCATCGGATGTACTCCAATTTTTAGGCGCTAAATTCTCAAATGACCAAACGATTTTGGAAAGAAAATTGGAAAAAGCCAATATTTGTTATTTGCATGCACCGTTATTTCATCCTGCATTGAAAACAGTAGGTCCGATTCGGAAACAATTGGGTATCAAAACTTTTTTTAATATGTTGGGTCCGTTAGTCAATCCTGCACAGCCTAAATATCAAATGACAGGCGTATTTAATTTGGAATTAGCGAGACTTTACCAATATATATTTCAAGAAACCCATAAAAAATATGCCATTGTGCATGCTTTAGATGGTTATGATGAGATTTCATTAACAGGCGATTTTAAATTAAAAATGAATGAAAAAGAACAAATTATCGCACCTGAAACACTTGGAAAAGCATTGTTACAACCAATAGATTTGTTTGGCGGGGATACAGTGGAAGAAGCCGCCGATATTTTTGTTCGGATTTTGACGGGGATTGGTACGAAGGCGCAAAATGATACGGTTGCGGTGAATGCGGGCGTAGCGATTCATTGCATTCATCCCGAAAGAAGTTTGCAAGATTGTATTGCGGAAGCGGAGGAATCGCTCATCAGTAAAAAAGCGTTGCAACAATTCAAACAATTTTTGAATTAATAAGCTGCAACTTTTTAATAATGGTTATCAAACGTTTGGAGGGTTTAAAACCCTCCAAACGTTGTTGGTAATTAATTTATCAAATTTATTATGATTTAAATCATTGAAAATGAACATTTTAGATAAAATCGTCTTATCAAAACGAGCAGAAATTGAACAACAAAAAAAGTTGATTTCAACGAATGATATGACGAAAAGCCCTTATTTCAAAGAAGCAGGTTATTCGCTCAAACGGGCGTTGAAAAACAATGCCACAGGGATTATTGCCGAATTTAAACGCAAATCGCCTTCTCTCGGTTGGATTAAAGAAGGGGCAAATGTGACGGACATCACGACAGGTTACGCGGCGGCGGGTGCGGCGGCACTTTCGATTCTGACGGATGAACCTTTTTTCGGAGGCACTTTAAGCGATTTGCGCAAAGTGCGGCAGTCCGTTTCGATTCCGATTTTGCGGAAAGATTTCATTGTGGATGAATATCAATTGTTTCAAGCCAAAAGCGCGGGTGCGGATGTCATCTTGCTCATCGCCGAATGTTTGGACAAAAAAACAGTGAAAAATTTGGCAGAAACGGCTAAAAATCTCGGTTTAGAAGTGTTGATGGAAGTGCATTCAGAAGAACAATTAGAAAAAATTTGTGATGCGATAGATTGCATCGGGGTCAATAATCGCAATTTGAAAACCTTTCAAGTGAGTTTGCAAACGAGTATTGATTTGAGTGCGCAAATTCCTAATCAATTTGTTAAAATTGCGGAAAGTGGCATTTCTAATGCCGAAAGTATTTCATTATTAAGCAATTACGGATTCAAAGGTTTTTTAATTGGTGAAGCGTTTATGAAAACGGAACATCCTGCGGAAACGTTGAAACAGTTTATTCAAAAAATTTAGTTAAGCGCGGGATGGTTTGAATTAGGATTTTTAGGATAGAAATCGCAAAAATCAATCTTGGCAGAATCCAAATTATCCTAAAAATCCTAATTCAAACCATCCCGCAAATTAAATCAAATATGTCTTTAAAAATCAAAGTTTGTGGGATGCGCGAAGCGACAAATATTACCGCCGTGAGTGCTTTGCCGATTGATTATATGGGTTTTATTTTTTATGAAAAATCGCCCCGTTATGCAACCGATTTCAAGGCAACTCAAACGAATATCCTCAAAGTGGGGGTTTTTGTAAATGCTCCTTTTGATTTTATTTTAAATAAAATCATTGATTTTGATTTGAAAATGCTCCAATTGCATACCGAAACGCCGCAAGCGATTCAGGATTTAAAACAATTTTTGTCAAAAAATGGGTATGCAGCAATGCCTATTATCAAAGTTTTTTCCGTCGGTGAAACATTTGATTTCAATCAACTCAATGATTTTAAAGAGATTACAAATTATTTTTTATTTGATACTAAAACGCCTCAACATGGCGGTTCGGGATTACAATTTGATTGGAATCTTTTAAAACAGTATCATTTAGAAAAACCCTTTTTTCTGGCAGGTGGCATTCAGTCAAGCGATGTGGACACCATTCAAAATTTAAATTTAAAACAATTATATGCGATTGATTTAAATTCAAAATTTGAAATTCGACCTGCCTTGAAAGATGTCGCATTATTATCAGCATTCATATCAAAAATTAAAAAAAATGACCGAATTAATAATTGAAGCCGCGCCGAAACAAAAACAAAATGTTTCTTATCAAGTTTCTGATGAAGGCTATTATGGCAATTTTGGTGGCGCGTTTATCCCCGAAATGTTGCATCATAACGTAGAAACGTTGCGCAAAAATTACCTAAAAATTACCAAAAGCATTGATTTTCAACGAGCATTTAAATCGTTGTTGCGTGATTATGTCGGTCGCCCGACTCCTTTGTATTTGGCAGAACGCCTTTCTAAAAAATACAATACCAACATTTTGTTGAAAAGAGAGGATTTGTGTCATACAGGCGCGCATAAAATCAACAATACGATTGGGCAAATTTTATTGGCTAAACGGCTTAAAAAACCGCGTATTATTGCGGAAACAGGCGCAGGACAACACGGTGTTGCGACTGCAACGGTGTGTGCCTTGATGGGCATGGAGTGTATCGTTTATATGGGCGAAGTTGATATGGAACGGCAAGCTCCGAATGTGGCGCGGATGAAAATGTTGGGTGCGAAGGTAATTCCCGCATTAAGTGGGAGCAGGACGCTAAAAGATGCGACGAATGAGGCGATTCGGGACTGGATTAGCAACCCCGAAGACACGCATTACATCATTGGTTCGGTGGTCGGTCCGCATCCGTATCCCGATATGGTGGCGCGTTTTCAATCCGTGATTTCGGAGGAAATGCAAAAACAATTGAAACAAAAATATGGAAATCCGAATCCCGATTATATCATTGCGTGTGTGGGCGGCGGGTCGAATGCGGCGGGCGCGTTTTACCATTATTTAGATAATTTGGATGTGAAATTGGTCGCGGTAGAGGCAGCAGGGGAAGGAATTCACTCTGGAAAGTCGGCGGCAACGAGTGTTTTGGGGACTCCAGGCGTGATTCATGGCAGCAAAACGTTGTTAATGCAGACCGCAGATGGACAGATTGTAGAGCCACATAGCATTTCCGCAGGCTTGGATTATCCCGGAATTGGCCCTTTACATGCGCATTTAATTCGCACAAACCGTGCTATCTCAATGAGTATTACAGATGAAGAATCTTTAATAGGTGCAACGTTGTTGGCTCGGATTGAAGGCATTATTCCTGCATTGGAATCGGCACATGCGATTGCCGTTTTGGAAAAAATGAGTTTTAAAAAATCAGATATTGTGGTGATTAATTTGTCGGGGCGCGGCGATAAAGACTTGCAAACGTATATGAAATATTTGTAAATAGTTTTGGATTAGGATTAATGGAATAATTAGGATTCCATTAATCCTAATTCAGCTCGCTTTTCAGAACAAACCTATTGAGTTTTCTGTTATTTTATAAACAGTAAAAATGTTGTTTATAAATTTCATAATAAATTGATTATCAATTCATTAAATTCATTTATTATTCCTCCTTACTTATGGTTACAAATTTAGAAACTCGAAAGTTAGCCTTAATTACGTTCATCGCGACCTTACAGCAAGAGGAAGCTATGATTGCTTTTGAACAACTTCTCAATGAATTTGCAAAAAAAACAAAGCAACCCAACTCCAAAATTCTAAAAACCAATGTTGAGCATTTCACCCCTAAATCGAAAGTTTCCAAAATCAATATTGAGGCGCAGCGCATTGATGAAAAGAAAAGGAAGGCACTCCTACAACAAATAGCGATTACAGAACCAATCGCAGAACTTTCTAAAAAAGAGCGATTGTTAGCCACTTTTGAAAAAATGAAACAGCATAATATGTTTGAAACCATTGAAAATCCTTTAATCTGGCAAAAACAACTAAGAGATGAGTGGAAATAAAGTTCTTTTAGACACCAATGTTATCATTTTCGCTTCCAAACAGCAAGTCGATATGGAAAAATTACTGTCATCTTATGACGAATTTTACACATCTATTGTATCGTTTATGGAAGTATATGGTTTCGACTTCACACGGCAATCCGAAAAAGATTTAATTGACGAAATGTTTGATAATCTTGAAATTATAGAAGTCAATCGCGCCATTGCCCAACAAGTAATTGTCTATAAAAAAGGTAAAACGAAAAAAATTAAATTACCTGACGCGATTGTTTTGGCAACTGCGAAATATCTCGGTGCAGATTTAATAACAGATGATTGGGAAGATTTTAAAAATATAGACAAAAGTATCCATATTCGCAAATTAGATGAATTTAAAAAATAAATATTTGTTTAGGGGTAGTCCTTGTTAACAAGTAATAGCATAAAGGAACGAATATTGTTTTAAAAACAAATATTTACAAAAAAAATGTTTTACAAAAGGCTGCCATTCCCAAATTATTTGTAAATTTGCTTTCCAAAAGCAAATTTTTTATTTTTTATTTTAAAATAATTTAAATCGTAATCAGCAATGATTCAAAGGCTTTCCATCCGAAACTACGCCATCATTGAACACTTGGAAATGGATTTTTCCAACAAATTAACCATTATCACTGGGGAAACTGGGGCTGGTAAATCCATTTTATTGGGTGCATTGGGCATGATTCTCGGCAATCGGGCGGATGCAAAAGTTTTGTATAGACAAAATGAAAAATGTATCATCGAAGGCTATTTCAATATTGCAAAATATGATTTAAAATCGTTTTTTGAAACGCACGAAATTGATTATGAAACGGAATCGGTGGTGCGCCGTGAACTCACACCCGCAGGTAAATCAAGAACTTTTATCAATGATACCCCCGTGAATCTCAATACATTACGTCAATTTACGGGTGCATTGGTGGATTTGCATCAGCAATTTGACACGCTGGATATGCACGAAGTTTCGTTTCAAATTCGGATGGTGGATGCACTGGCGGATAATAAAAAATCGCTATGGGAATATCAACATTTATACAAAAAGTTTCAAGAAAATAAGCGTCAATTAGCGCAAATCGTCAAAAAAAGTGAAAATTCAGCACGGGAAATGGATTTTATCAATTTTCAATTGATAGAATTTGATAAAGCGGAATTACTCGAAGGCGAACAAGAACGGTTGGAAACGGAAATGACGCAATTGAATCATTCTGAAACCATTAAGCGGACTTTGGGCGCGGCATTTCAAGCCTTGAATGAAGTGGAAAATAGCCTTGTCGGGCAATTGCAAACTGTTTTGCATGGTTTGGCGAGTGTTAAAAAATATGGAAATGCGATTGCGGAATTGCATCAACGCTTGGAAGGATTGACTTATGAGATACAAGATGTTGGAGATGAATGCGAAACAATTGCAGAATCTACGGAATATGATGCAGAACGCATTGCTGAAATGCAGGCACGATTGGATATTATTTATCGATTGCAAAAAAAACATCATGTGCATTCAGTGGAACAATTGTTGGAAATCGAACAAGCGTTGCGTCAACAATTGACTTCATTCAGTGATTTGAAGGATGAAATTATCTTGTTAGAAGCCATTTTGGTCGAACAAGCCAAAGATTTGAAATTAAAAGCCAGTGAATTATCGCAACGCCGACAAGCTACGATTCCAACTTTTGAGCAAAAAATTCACAATATGTTGCATCAATTGAGTATGGAACATGCCCGCTTAAAAATACAATTAATTGAAAATCAAGATTTTACAACCACAGGTTCGGACCATATCGAATTTTTATTTTCGGCGAATAAAGGTTCTCGTTTCCAACCGATTCGAGAAGTGGCTTCTGGAGGCGAATTGAGTCGATTGACGTTGTGTACGAAATCGTTGGTTGCGGCGGCGATTCCTTTGCCGACGTTGATTTTTGATGAAATTGATTCGGGCGTATCGGGCGATGTTGCGTTAAAAATGGGTACTATTTTGCAAGTGTTAGCGACTGAACATCAAGTAGTTGCGATAACCCATTCGCCACAAGTGGCGGCAAAAGCAGATGCTCATTATTTTGTTTATAAAAAAAATCTGCCAGAACGCACCGTTACGCATGTGCGTTTGTTGACGAAAGAGGAACGAATTCGGGCAGTTGCAACGATGTTGAGCCAAAATCCGCCGACTCCAGCAGCCATGCAAAATGCAAAAGAATTGTTAGGCTTTAAAAAAGTGGATAGTAAAATCGTCCTACAAGAATTGAGTTTTTAAAATAGAACAGACCATAACGTTTGGAGGGTTTGAAACCCTCCAAACGTTATACTGTTTTAAATATCGTTATCAAAAGGTTTTTCCAAATAATATTTTTCAAAAATAGCAATTTCCTCTTTTTCGTTGCGGAGCGCGTGTCTAAAATGGGCATGTTCTTTTGTGGAGTAACGCATACTGAACCCTGTATCCATCAAGCGCAATCGACCCTCTGTTTGAACAATATTTTTAAAAATCCATTCCAAATTATTGCGCGTATGATAATTGGTTGGACGCATAAAATCGCCATGAACCCATTCATGAAGGTGTAACTCCTTCATTTCCAATTCAAAAACGCGAAACATCGCTTGCCTGAGCTTCAACGGATAATGATGAATCGGCAACGGATAAAGCCTTTCCATCACCATCATTGGATGCGTTTCGCCATTTTCCAATGTCCAAGTTTCTTGTCGGATGAATTGGGGCATCAAATCATTGACTCCATTTGCGTATTGCAATAGAGGAATTTCCGCGTCCAAAGTCGGATATTTGCCCATTTGCACAGGTTCGCCCGTAGCGGTATCCACCCATTGATAAGGATTTGGCAAAATAACTTTGCCCACCTCCGTATCCGAAAGCGCGATAATAAGGGTGAATATTGATTTTTCTAAAAGATTCGGGTATGTTACCATGTCATTATTTTGACGCGAAAGTAAGCATTTATTTGATTTTTCCGAAAAATTGAGTCGTCAAAAATTACTTTTTTGAACTGCGAAAAATGCTTAGTAGTCGGGAAATTTATTTTCCACTAAATATTTGAGTATCACCTATTTAGCGGAAAATAAATTTCCCAACTACAAAGTATTTTTCGTACTTCAATTTAGATTGAGTATAGAGTAAGTTTTGGAAACGATATTTTTAAAACAATTTATTTTTAAAATTTTGTTTCCGAAACTTATGCACAATTCAAAAAAGAAAATTCTCTTTTGTCTGTGTAAATTTTTAGCGAAACCAAAAGCTACTTAAAAATTTTGATAAAATCTGCTTTTATCTGTTCCATAAAGACACATTCTTCATCATTTTCGATGCAAAATAAACAGAAACCAACAATAGCATCTTCATAAACATCACCTATCAACCACCCAAAAACTTGTTGCACTTGAATACTTCGCTCTTCCATTTCCATATCACGTAAGTTATAAATTGCTTTAACTAATGCTATTGCCAAAGAAATATTCTGTAAATTATAGCTGAAATGGAGGTTTTTAAGACAATTTTCATATATATTCGGCTGTCCATTTAAATGTTTAGTGCACTCTTCAGCTAAAATTTTGCATGTTAAAGAGATACCTATAAAATTAAAAGATAATAAAATAGGCAATATTTTTTCTGCATAGCTTTCAGCGAAGTACATCCGCAAATAATATTCAGTGGTGAGTATTTTACCAATTCCTACGTGATCCAAAAAAGCAATATCATCCGTAATCAAATAAGTATTATCTTGACTTGCTAAAAAATGAGTGTCTATCATATAATTCGAATATTTTCCGTAATCCTTGCCAAATTTCTCAGAAAGTTTTGCTATTTCTGGCAATAAATCCAATTTTTCAGGAATAGGACGTGTTTGACAATGTTCCTTTAACCATTGACAAAGTCTTTGTAAGTACATGAACTGTTCTTGTAGCTCATCTGGGTTGTGAAAATGAGGTATTACTTCTGTCGTAGTAATGCTCCAACTCATTGGAGAATCCTTATGCAAATTAGCTTTTGCCAATTTATTTTCATAATAAACCATTACAGAATCCGCTACATAAAACTTATGTGCAAAATTTAACTGTAATCTATTTGATAATTCAAAAAATAGTGGAACACTTGTATGATCCAATACAAATTGTGCATCATCACCTAAATCATGCTTGACGTGATATTGTATTGGTAATACTCGAAACGCTTTTTCTGTTTCAATGAGCTGCCAATAAATCCCAAATGGGTCACCACTCCATGCCGCAAGATGAGAAAAATCGCGCTTTCCTCCCTTATACTCTTCTATTAACATTTTCCGTGTTTTGTTATTCTTTTCAGTAGCTTTGCCAACTTTTTGTTGTAACCAGCGATGATATACGTCTATATCAATTCCTCCAGAAGTATCAAAAAAATCAAGCGTATCTGTTAATATCTCTTCATTTTTAAACTTTTTTTCAAGGATTCTAAAAAATCCTTCATATTCATCGTAAATTTCAGCGATTGTATAGATTTTTCGTCCAATAGCAAAAGTTGCTCCAGCTTGCTTACCAAAAGCAACGGGCGGTGCGGATATCAAGGATTCTTTATCTTTAAGTACCAAAATACTACTTTCTACAACTTGTGTTTGAGATTGAAAAACATCTTTTAAGTCAGCACGATTCATGGCGAAAGCATTACACACATAGATTTCTTCAGCAGTTGGATCTTTTTGGGTTTTTGCTGCGTGATAAAGCAATTTGATAATTAAATCAAAATATCCAATAGCTCCAAGTATGCCGCATAAATAAGTTGTGATTTCAAAGCTATATGTAAATAATTGTTTTTCATGCAATTCAATGAATTCTTTCAAAATTTCATGCTTACCCAGTAAGTATAAATTTTCCATTTTATACAATATAAACACTGGGTGAGCCGCATCCAATTTCAATCCAGCATCAACAACTTCCTCAATTTGTTTTAAATCCTTAATCTGCCTTAGCAGCTCTATTTCCGTTTGTAGCCAATACGCATCATCTATTTTTTTATGCCGTCTTGCCACTAACAATTGAAGTAAACGACTATTGTGGGCTTGAGATAAATTTAAAATTTCCAGATAAAAATCAAAATGACCTCCACATTCAACAACATTAATGAAAGGTTCAATCATTTTAGCCGCTTCAATATAATATTTATATATATATAAGCGTTCAGCAACTATAT
>JBDLWG010000062.1:0-9454 GCA_039804385.1 Bacteroidota bacterium | reverse complement strand
TTAAGAGGACTTTACGTAAGTCCCCAAATTGGTTATCTGTCTAATCTATTCTATTTCTTCATGCATTGAAAAGGATTTTTTTTGTAACTTCGCACCCGAATTTTCTTTAAAAAAAAATATGGCACGCATCATAGGAATTGATTACGGACTCAAACGGGTCGGAGTGGCTACCACAGACCCGCTTCAAATCATCGCAGCACCGCTCGACACGATTGAAACGACTCAAATTTTGATTTTTTTGAAAAAATATTGTTTGGAAGAGCCTGTCGAGTGCATCGTCATCGGCGAACCGAAACGATTGAATGGGGATGATGCCGATATTTTACCCACGATTCGCAAATTTGCGGACGCATTACAAAAATTAGTGCCTGATGTGTTGATAGCTTGGCAAGATGAACGCTACACTTCCTTCGAGGCAAAACAGGTGATGTTGAAAGCGGGTTTCAAGAAAAAACAACGACAGGATAAAGGGTTGACTGATAAAATATCAGCAGCGATTATTTTGCAAGCCTACCTTCAATCCAAATAAAAAATTGTAAAATGTTTTTAAATAAAATAAAATTTTTAATTTAAATCATTTTATCCTTTCATACCACATCTATAAAATTTATTTTTCAAGCAAATGTTACTTCCTATTTACGCATACGGGCATCCCGTTTTGAAAAAAAAAGGGCGTGAAATCGCTCCCGAATACCCTGATTTACAACTATTAATCGAAAATATGTGGCAAACCATGTATGAAGCGGCAGGAGTCGGCTTGGCTGCTCCGCAAATTGGTTTGGATATACGCTTGTTTGTGGTGGACACCGAACAGTTGAAAGACGATGACGATAGGCAAAAACCATTGCTCAATGGTTTCAAAAAAGTGTTTATCAATGCCCAAAAATTGGAAGAATCGGGAAAACCATGGGCGTATGAAGAAGGATGCCTCAGTATTCCGAACATTCGCGGCGAAGTGAAACGCCCTTCGATATTGAAATTGCGGTATTGGGATGAAAATTTTGTAGAACATATAGCGGTTTTTGATGGAATGAATGCCCGTGTCATTCAACACGAGTATGACCACATCGAAGGCACGTTGTTTACAGAACACCTTTCCATTGTGAAACGCAATTTGATTCGCCCGAAATTGGACAAAATCCGAGTGGGCAAGATTTCGACCGAGTATCGGATGAAATTTGCACGCTAAAAAAACGGCTTGTTACTTTTAAAAAGCGTTTCGTCTGAATGACGAATCGCGACAAACAGTCGATTTGAAGGAATCTTATAAATAATTGCACAAATGTTATGTAATCAAAAGAAGACTCCGTTAATTTGCAACGTTTTCGTAGAACCAATCATACAAACGAACTTTTTTATCTAACTTTCTTTCTAAAAAAAATCATGGCAACTATTGCAGACAAAGTTAAAGAAATCATTGTCAACAAATTAGGCGTTGATGAATCTGAAGTCGTCGCAGATGCGAATTTCACCAATGATTTGGGTGCCGATTCTTTGGATACGGTCGAATTGATTATGGAGTTTGAAAAAGAATTTAACGTCACGATTCCAGACGAGGAAGCGGAACGCATCCAAACGGTAGGGGATGCTATTAATTATTTAGAAACCGCAAAAGTGTAAGGACAAGACCTGCAAGAGCTTTATGGAGCGTAAATCTGAAACCGATTTCAGGTTTTTAGGCAAACGATCTTCTCCAAAAAAATCCGCAAATCGACACAAAAAGTCTTGATTTGCGGATTTTTTGTTCTTGTAAAATTTTAAGTGACAAAAAGCGGCTTGGATTTAGAATCTCAAATCGAGTGCTACTTATCGGGGATTTACCAATCGTTTTGCTCCCTCTCCCCCTTTGGCGGCGCGAACCATCCCCAAATCTTATTTGTGGAAACAGTAGCATACTTTTGTTCTAAACTTTTTTACCTTTGTCTTTTGGTTCAAAGACAAAATTTATGGATTTTTTAAATATTTTAGTAGAAAAAATGTATGATTATGCGGAAGCGCATTCCGAAATGCCTTCCCCTGTCTTACAAGCGTTGGAACGCGAAACGCATTTGAAAACGTTGCGTCCGCGCATGTTATCGGGCGCGGCGCAAGGACGATTTTTAAGTTTTTTGAGCAAATTAATGTCACCGCGCCGTATTTTGGAAATCGGTACTTTCACAGGATATGCCACTATTTGTTTGGCAGAAGGATTGGCGGCGGATGGCTTGATTTACACGATAGAGGCGGATGAAGAATTGGAATATCTGATACAAAAGTTTGTAAAATCGGCTGAATTAGAACAAAAAGTTAAAATTTGCATCGGAAATGCCTTGAAAGTGATTCCTTATTTAAACGAAATGTTTGATATAGTGTTCATTGATGCTGGAAAACGGGATTATGCTTTGTATTTTGATTTGGTGATTGATAAAGTTCGGTCTGGTGGTATTATTATTGCTGATAATGTGTTATGGAGTGGAAAAGTGACCACAGACCCTGCTCAACACGATAAAGATACTCAATTTTTGGATAAATTTAACAAAAAGTTGCATCAAGACCCGCGTGTGGAAACGCTTTTGTTGCCTTTGCGGGATGGATTGATGATTGCTCGGAAAAGATAGTTTTCAGACCATACGAACTAAAAATTATTATTTTAAATGAAATTTTTAAATATTCTATTTATCACACTATGTGCGTTGCAATTATCGGCGCAAAGCTACGTTTTTGGTGTAAAAGGCGGACTTTCAGTCGGCAATCAGAGTTGGAATGAGGGAGAACGCAACCTTTTATACAAATATCATGGCATTGGATTCGTCGAAACGGTGCCGACAAATGGTAAATTATCGGTTTTTGCGCAAGCGGGTTATCACATTCGCGGCAGCGCGGTTCGCACGCGCCCGTATAAGTGGATTGACCCAAATACGTTTACGGCGGTGGACATTCCTGCCACTTTGACCGAATTTCAATTTAAAAATGTTGCTTTAACGGTTGGTGTGAAGCAAAAAGATATTTTAAATATTAAAAATGCGTTTTACGGCTTAGGGATTCGGGGCGAATACACGATTGGCACTTCTCTTGGGGATGCGCAATATGCAGGTTATTATATTCAATATCCTGTTGCTGAGAATGTTAAGCATTTCAATTATGGATTATATTTGAGTGGCGGGTTGGATTTTCCCTTTTCAGAATATATCGGTGGCATCCTCGAATTAAGCATTAGCCCCGATATTTCGCGCCAATATTTTAGTCCAGAAATCAGAAATGTGATTATTCGCAACGAATACGATGAGCGCAATGGACAGACGGTGACGCTCCCGTCTCAAACGATTCGGAATGTATCGGTCGAATTGTCTTTGGGCATCCATTTTTTGAGAAAAATTATATATGTAGAATAATCAATAAAACCATGATAGAACCTATTCAATCCGTTCCAGCTCGAACCACGAAACGCATTTGCGAAGTGGCTTGGTTCGATGACCTTTGTGGTGGGGACACTGCGTTTCTCGGCACCGTAGATCCGACCCGTCGAAGTAGCTACGAACACTGCCGAGACATTATGCAACTTGCTGATAAACAAGGATTTACAAATATTTTATTGCCAACTTCTTATGTGGTTGGACAAGAAGTACTTCCTTTTGCAGCAGCAATGTCGTCTCAAACGACGCAGATTAATATGCTTGCTGCGATTCGCACAGGCGAAATCCATCCGCCGATGTTAGCGCGTCATTTGGCAACTTTAGACCATATGTTACAAGGCAGGCTAACGGTCAATATCATCAATTCGGATTTGCCGGGTTTGAAGGAAGACCATGAGTTGCGGTATAAACGATGTGGTGAAGTGATTGAGATTTTAAAGCAGGCTTGGACGCAAGATTACATTGATTTTCAAGGAGAAATATATAATTTCAAAATGAAATCCAATCCTGTCAAATCCTATCAGCAAAATGGCGGACCGCTGCTTTATTTTGGAGGTATTTCGCCCGGCTCCAAAGAAGTTTGTGCTAAATATTGCGATGTTTTTTTGATGTGGCCCGAACCCGAAGAGAGCATTTACGCGACCATGCAAGACATGAGTGAGCGTGCTGCCAAACAGGGGCGGACGATTGATTTTGGGTTGCGGATTCATGTGATTGTGCGCGAAACGGAGGCAGAAGCGAAGGCTTACACCAAACAATTAATGTCAAAATTCGATGCCAAAGTTGCCGAACAACTCAAACATCGGACGCAGGATTCCAAATCCGCAGGCGTTTTGCGTCAAGATGAGTTTCGCAAAAACGCAGATCCAGACGATTTTGTAGAACCGATGTTATGGATGGGCATTGGTCGAGCGCGGTCGGGTTGCGGGGGCGCGTTAGTGGGTACGCCCGAACAAATTATTAAAAAATTGAATCGGTATATGGATATGGGGATTCGCTCGTTCATTTTATCGGGTTATCCGTTGATGGAGGAGTGCGAATTGTTTGGCAAATACGTGTTGCCGCACTTGCCGAATGTGAAATTATCGGTCGAACAAGGGCGCACTCCTGCCGAAACGCCTGAAACACCCTTGACTTTCGCGCCTTTGCAGGCATAAATTTTTAATTCAAACCCTATTTTTCACCGTTTGGAGGGTTTCAAACCCTCCAAACGGTATAGTATGGTATCGAAATCATATATGAAACTTTCCATCATCATTGTCAATTACAATGTCCGCTATTTTTTAGAGCAGGCATTATTGTCGGTTCGACGCGCCCAAGAAGCGGCTCCGCACCTGTCAACGGAAGTGTTCGTCGTGGACAATAATTCGGTAGATGACTCGGTGGAAATGGTGCGCGAGAAGTTTCCAGAGGCGATTTTGATTGCTAACAAACAAAATACGGGTTTTGCGGTTGCCAATAATCAGGCAATGCGTGTTGCAAAAGGCGCATATATCCTGTTATTGAACCCTGATACAGTGGTGCGCGAAGATACTTTTGCGAAATGTACGGCTTTTATGGATGCGCATCCGCAAGCGGGCGGCTTGGGTGTGAAAATGATTGACGGTTCAGGCGCGTTTTTGCCTGAAAGTAAACGCGGTTTTCCTGCGCCGATGGTTGCGTTTTACAAAGCGTTTGGTTTGGCAGCCCTTTTTCCGAAAAGTCCGCGTTTCAATCGCTATGCTTTGGGGCATCTCGACCCTGACGAAACCCATGAAGTGGAGGTTTTAGCAGGAGCCTTTATGTGGATGCGAAAGAGCGTTTTGGATAAAATTGGCTTGTTGGATGAAGCGTTTTTTATGTATGGAGAAGACATTGATTTGTCATATCGAATTGTATTAGAAGGATTTAAAAATTACTATTTTGCAGATACGACGATTATTCATTACAAAGGAGAAAGCACCAAAAAAGGGAGTTTGAATTATGTCAAAACGTTTTACAACGCGATGATGATTTTCGCTCGAAAGCATTTTAAAGGCAATCAAGCCACTGCTTTCATCGCGCTGATGCAAGGGGCGATATGGTTTCGAGCCGCATTGACCCTATTTTCCAACCTCTTTCAACAGCTTTTTTTGCCTGTATCGGATGCAATATTAATTTTTATCGGTATGTATGGTTTGAAAGATTGGTGGGCAAATTACTATTTTCAAATGCCGAATTATTATCCTGCTTCTTTTTTGTATTTAAATATTCCGTTGTATGTAATAGGTTGGTTAACATCCATTTATTTTAGCGGTGGTTATGATACGCCTGTTTCTTTGAAACGAATTTTGCGCGGTATTTTTTGGGGAACGGTTTTTTTATCGGCGATTTATGGATTATTGCCTTTGGAATATCGGGTTTCGCGGATGTTGCTGTTATTGGGAGCCGTTTGGACGGCTTTTGCGATTGGGATTTGGCGCGTATGCAAACACTTTTTGCAATATAAAAATTTTAAAATCGGAGTTGAAACCATTCAAAATTTGGCAATTATTGGTTCCGTTGTGGAGACGGAACGCGCTCAAAATTTGCTTCATCAAGCACAAGTTTTTAAAAATTTCATTGGTCGGGTTGAACCCAATGAATTAGAAATCGACCATCGCTACTGTCTCGGCAGTTTGGCGCAATTGGATGAAATTGTCAGAATTTACAAAATAAACGAAATTATATTTTGCTCAAAGGATGTTTTAGCCAATGATATGATGGCTAAAATGACGACTTTGGGTTCGAGTATTGAATATAAAATTTTGCCAGAGGAAAGTTTAAGCATTATTGGTAGCAGCGATAAAAATACCGCAGGAGCTGTTTATACGATTGACATCCAATTTAAAATTGATACAACCGCACATCGGCGCAATAAACGATTATTAGACATCAGTTTATCTGTTTGTTTTTTGGCGTTATTTCCAATTATAATTTGGTTTATAAAAAATAAAAAATCGTTTTTAACAAATAGTATTCAAATTTTATTAGGGCGCAAAACTTGGGTTGGTTACGCCGTTTATCCCAATCAATTGCCCCGATTGAAATCGGGTATTTATACGCCTTCTGATGGACTTGCAAGAGATAAACCATTGAATCAACCCACTATACAAAGAATTGATTTTTTATATGCAAAAGATTATGATGTTTGGCGGGATGTGGCTATTGTGCTTCGGGACTTTACGTAAGTCCCCTATTTAAGGGATTCGTAAATTTTGCGGCGCGTCTTGTTTAATGCTGGAATGCATCCGCCTATTTTAGATTGATTATCAATGAGTTATAAAAAGAACGGTTCTGCAAGGTGCGCCTTTGCAGAACCGTAACCTTTTTATTTTCAAAAAAAAACACTTTTTTTCAAAAATACTTCACTTTAAAATGTCACTTATCGAATGGTGGTCTGTTAATATAGTTAAATCATCTATTTTTAAACGTTTGATTTTCATTTTTTAACAAATTCAATAATTCAATTATGTTTTCAAAAAAACAATGGATTTGCGCTGCCGTCTTCGTGCAGAGCCTGTCGGCTATTGCCCAAGTGAGCATCAACAACGACAATGCCGCGCCCCATGCGTCCGCCATGTTGGACGTGAAAAGTACCAATAAAGGGATGCTCGTCCCGCGCATGACCACCGCGCAACGCAATAATATCGCTGCCCCTGCGACGGGTTTATTGGTTTTCGATTCGGATTTGAATCGGTTTTATTTTTTTAATGGCACGAATTGGGGCGAAATCGGCGCGATAACGCCCAAATTCATTGCCGATGCCGATGGCAATACCAGCGTTCACACCGAAACCAATAGTAATGAAGATATGATTCGGTTCTCTTTGGGTGGAAATGAAAAATGGAGAATGGTTGGCAATAGATTTGAAATTAACAGTTCAAATCTATTTTTAGGATACGATGCTGGATCATCAACTACGTCAGGATTAGAAAATACTTTTGTGGGTAAATCTACAGGCGCATCTAATTCAGCAGGAGCGTCCAATTCATTTTTAGGATATAGAGCAGGATTTGGTAATACAGTAGGCGATAATAATGCCTATTTAGGATATGAAGCAGGAAGTGCTAATACAACAGGAAATTCTAATACTTTTTTAGGCTCGTTGGCAGGCAATTCCAATACAACAGGAAATTTCAATACTTTTTTAGGATGTCGTTCAGGACAATACAATACAACGAGTGAGGGAAATACTTTTATAGGTTACTTGTCAGGTACTTTCAATACAACAGGAATTGAAAATACTTTTATAGGAACTTTATCAGGAAATGCTAATACAACAGGAGAAAACAATACTTTTTTAGGAAGTGGAGCGGCTCTTACAAGCAATTATTCAAATGCCATAGCTATAGGTTCTAATTCGGTTATTTCCCAAGATAACGAAATTGTTATTGGCACTTCTGCCAGTACAAGCGCAAAAATTCCAGTCTCGTGGACGGTCACCTCTGACGCACGCTTCAAAAAAGACATCGAATCGAATGTAGCGGGTCTATCGTTTATCCGCCTGTTGCGCCCCGTGACGTACCACTATGATGTGGCAGGTTTGGCGCGACACCTCCGCGAAGATGAACGCATGGATACCGCCACCAAAACCATGAAACGAGTCGAACCCGATGCGTTCATCCGCGCCTCCCGGGAAGCCAAATCCAAGATTTTACAAACGGGTTTTTTAGCGCAAGAAGTCGAAACGGCTTCAAAATCAATTGGTTATGATTTTAGCGGGGTGGACAAACCCCAAAATGAAGGCGGCGTGTATGGGTTGCGGTATGCGGAATTTACGGTGCCGTTGGTCAAAGCCGTGCAAGAGTTAGATGCCGAAAATCGGCAATTGAAAGCCGATGTGGCGGTTTTAAAACAACAAGTTGCACAATTGTTGAAAAGCGTTCCAACCAAATAAAAAGATGAAAAAACGATTCTTAATCCTACAAAGTTTGGTTTGGTGCCCCTTTTGGGGCTTTGCGCAACTCCAAAATAGCGGCAGTTTGACCATTCTGGCGGGTACAGGCGTGTGTGTGAACGGGAGCGTCACGAATGGCGGCAACGCGCTCACGAATGACGGCACATTCAAAATGTCGGGCAGCCTGCAAAATCAAGCGACGGGAACGGTGCGCGGAAACGGTCGCTACCTCGTTGAAAACGATTTTAACAATGCAGGCACGTTCGATGCAGGCACGTCAACCGTTGATTTTCAAGGAAATACGAATAGTAATATTACGTCAAGCAATCAACCCTTTTATCACTTGACGTTGACGAAAACGGCGGCGAATCTCGTCCTGTTAGATGCGTTGACCGTGAATGGAACCCTCCTTTTCAATGCCGATAATAACCAAATTCAGTTGGGCGCGTCCGATTTAACGATGGGTGCATCGGGCAATATCACGAGTTTTGATGACAATGAATTTATCGTGACCAATGGAACGGGGCAATTGATTCGGACGATTCCCGCAGGCAATTCGTTGGATTTTCCAATTGGTTTTAATGCAACGAGTTATAATCCATTGATGCTCAATCAAATCGGCACGAATGTAACGATTGGCACGCGCTCGCTCGAACACGCTTGGCGCAATGGCAACACGGGCGCAACCGTCGCCAATCGTGCGATTGATGCCAGTTGGCAACTCACCGAAATCGGTACGCCCGTCTCCAAAAACCTAACGATGACCGCGCAATGGACGAATGCCGATGAATTAACAGGATTCACACGCAGCAATTGTGGGATTGCCAATTATAATCATTCGATTTGGAATCTGCCGACGTTGAGCGCGAGTGCGGGCGCGAATCCGTACACGCAAACCCGAAGCAATTTAACCCAAATCGGCATTTTTTCGGTAGCAAATTCGGCAAGTGCGTTGCCACTTGAATTATTAGATTTTAGCGCGAAAGCGGTTGAATCCAATGTTTTATTGACTTGGCAAACCGCTAATGAATTGAATTTCAAGCAGTTTGAGATTCAAAAAAGTTTCGATGCCCAAAATTGGAAAGTGCTTGCAACCGTACCCGCAAAAGGCAATCGGAATGTATTGGCAAATTACGATGCTATCGATGTGAATGCTTTTGCGCAA
>JBDLWG010000061.1:0-6081 GCA_039804385.1 Bacteroidota bacterium | reverse complement strand
TCAATGAAATAGATTCCGAAGCGTTACAAACCTTGTTTCAAGATTTGGTTTCGGACAATTATTACTTTGCAACGGTCAGTTCTTGCGAGCGATTGGCGGAAAAAGAAGTGGTTTATTCGGTGAAAGTGGAAAGTGATTGTCACTCCTTTGTGGCAAACGGGTTCTTTAACCATAATACAGAAGCGCGTTTGCGTCGTATCAGCGATGAAATTTTAGCTGATTTGCACAAAGATACAGTTGATTTTACGCCGAATTTCGATGATTCGTTGGAAGAACCGAGTGTTTTGCCGTCGAAAATCCCGAATTTATTAATCAATGGCGCATCAGGTATCGCGGTCGGTATGGCAACGAATATGATGCCTCATAATTTGACGGAAGTTTGTGATGGTGTAATTGCGGCATTGGAAAATCCAGAAATTACCGTAAGGGAATTGTTAGCATACGTCAAAGCACCCGATTTTCCGACAGGCGGCGTGATTTATGGCTATGAAGGCGTGCGCGATGCGTTGGAAACAGGGCGTGGCAGAATTATATTGCGCGGACGTGCCGAAATCGACAGTCACGGCGGACGCGATACGATTATCATCAAAGAAGTGCCGTATCAAGTCAACCCTGCGCTCCTCCACTTGAAAATTGAGGAATTGGCGGTCGAGAAAAAAATTGAAGGCATTTCGGAGATTCGCAACGAAAGTGCCAAAGGCGAAACGCGGTTGGTTATCGAAGTGAAACGCGATGGCAATGCGAGTGTGATTTTGAATCAACTCTATAAATTGACTCCGTTACAATCGTCGTTTGGGGTCAATAATGTGGCTTTGGTGAATGGTCGCCCGATGATTTTGAATCTGCGGGACTTAATCATGGAATTTATTAAATTTAGGATTGAGGTGGTGATTCGCCGCACGCAATACGATTTGAGAAAGGCAAGAGAACGCGCTCATATTTTGGAAGGTTTGTTGATTGCTTTAGACCATTTGGACGAGGTGATTCAATTGATTCGCGCTTCCAAAAATGCGGATGAGGCACAAGACGGTTTGATGGAACGGTTCGGTTTAACCGAAATCCAATCCAAAGCGATTTTGGAAATGCGTTTGCAACGCTTGACAGGACTCGAACGTGATAAAATCAAAGCGGAATTTACCGAAATCCGCAAAACGATGGATCATTACGAAGCAATTCTGGCGGATGAAACGTTGCAACGACAAATTATCAAGGATGAATTGACCGAAATCAAAACAAAATTTGGCGATGCACGCAGAACGGATATCGAATATGCGGATGGCGAAATTTCGATGGCGGATTTGATTGCCAATGAGGAAATGGTTATTTCCATTTCGCATTTGGGTTATGCGAAACGCACCAATATTTCTGAATTTCGGGCGCAAGGACGCGGCGGACGCGGTTCTCGCGGCGTGAAAACGCGGACAGGCGATTTTGCAGAACATATGTTTGTGGCTTCGGCGCATGATTATTTGCTGTTTTTCACGAATAAAGGGCGGTGTTATTGGTTGCGGGCGTATGAAATACCTGTGGGAACGAAAACGGTTGCAGGACGCGTGATTCAAAATATTTTGTCGATTCCAACAGATGAAAAAATTCGCGCTTATGTAAAAGTGCATGATTTGACGGATAAAAACTTTATTGAAAATAATTATATCGTTTTCTGTACGAAAAAAGGCATTGTTAAAAAGACGTTGTTAAAAGAATATTCACGGATTCGGGCAAATGGTGTAATTGCATTGACCATTCATGACGACGACGAATTAATTGAAGCGAAATTGACGAATGGCAAAAATGATATTATCCTTGCCAATAAAAATGGTCGTGCGACTCGTTTTGCAGAGACGCGGGTTCGTCCGACAGGGCGCGGCGCGGCGGGCGTTATCGGGATGGACATTGACGAAGATGGCGAAGATTGCATTATTGGAATGATTTGCGTGGATAAAAAAATGGCAGATATTATGGAGGTTGTGGATGCAGAAGTGACTGATTCAGTGGAAGTTGCGGATACAGATGCGGTAGAAATGCCAGATACTGCGGAAGTGATTGAACCGACTGTTATCGAAGCAGAAGTGATTGATGCTGAAATAGAGGATCCAGATGCCGAAATTGAATTGCCGAAAGATGCCGAAACGATTTTGGTTATTTCTGCCAATGGTTATGGCAAACGGTCGTCGTTGGATGCGTATCGCGTGCAAAATCGGGGTGGAAAAGGGGTTAAAACCATTAGCGTCACGCCGAAAACAGGTAAATTGGTTGCGATTAAGCCTGTTCGAGATGTGGATGATTTGATGATTACGACCAAATCGGGGATTACGATTCGCATGAGCGCGGCGGATTTGCGCGTCATGGGGCGTACGGCACAAGGGGTTCGCGTGATTCGGTTAGATGAAGGCGAAGAAATTGCAGATGTAGCATTGATAAAAGATGCAGGCATTCCAATTGAAGAAGAAATGATTGCTGAAACAGAAAATTAGGAAATAAAAATGCGTCAATGGTTTTCATTGGCGCATTTTATTTAGCAAAATATTATTTTTAATTTCAATAATGAAGCTATGAGCAAAATTAAAAATCTATATATCATTGCAGGTTGCAATGGCGCGGGTAAAACGACCGCATCTTATAATATTTTGCCGCAAATCTTGGATTGCAACGAATTTGTCAATGCGGATGAAATTGCCCAAGGGCTTTCTCCGTTTCAACCTGAAAAAGTGGCGTTGCAAGCAGGTAAAATCATGTTAAATCGCATTGATGAATTGATTAGGCAAGGTACTGATTTTGCATTTGAAACCACTTTGTCCACTAAAACTTATCAACAAACCGTTCTAAAAGCACAAGAAAAAGGTTATTTTGTTTCTTTATTGTTTTTTTGGTTGAATAATGTTCAATTGGCAAAACAAAGAGTTGCCTTTCGAGTGCAAGAAGGCGGACATCACATTCCCGATGAAGTTATTGAACGGCGTTATCAACGCGGTTTGAAAAATTTATTTGAATTATATATGCCGATTTGTGATAATGTGATGTTGTTTGATAATTCGGATGAAAATCCTATTTTTGTGATGAAACAAATTAAAGGAGAATCAATGAACGTTTTTAAGGAATCTACATTTCAAAAAATCAAACAAAATTTAAAAAATGGATAGAGATAAAATTATCGAATTACAAAACAAAATTGTGGAAGGTTTGAAGCTTTCTGTTAAAAAAATGATCCAACAGAAACAAAAAGACCATTTACCGTTAGCCTATTCCAATGAAAAAGGCGAAATCATTATTGTCCATTCAATGGATTTAAAGTTGTGAATTTTTGGTTTTATTGTAACGAAATGGCGTTATAAGGGTTATTCCAATCAAGATATTATTGAAACTATTCCTTTAGAAACGGCGAATGGCATCATGCAAGCCCATAAATATCGTATTAAAAAATTTACAGCTTTGAATAAAACATTGACTAATATGGAAATCGTTCGTTACGATTTCTTGTCAAAAGGTATTTTAAGTACTTACGATGGTGTTTTAGGGCTTGACTTTTTTTCAAATACGATTTTAACCATCGATTTTATTCATCAAAAAGTATGGTTGCATTAACTTGCGTATCCATAGAACTTTTATCACCTAAAATAAAAATGCGTTAATGGGCGTTCGGTTCCATTGGCGCATTTTTAGTTGAAAAGTAAAACAAATGTGGAACTGATATATTTTTTAAATAATTATGTATTTAAATCAAATTTTTGAATGATTCAAAATCTTTCAAAATGACTTGACCAAAATTCAACCTAATCATTTTTCACTCACGACTTTCAACAGCAAATTAAAAGTGTTTGTAATGACTCATTGCGAATCATGAAAACGACTGTTTGGAAACAGCAATTTCCGCTTTGGAAAATGGTTGAAATAGGATGCGTATGATTGGAAGGAATTTAAGGAATTTTTCAGTTGAAAAGCGTCCATTTCAACTGAAAACATCTTTTTTATCCTTCCAATCATCAGCATCCTATTTCAACCCTTTTCAAAGCGGAAATTGCTGATTTGGAAATCATATCGACAGTAATACATTGATTTTGAATGATTTATCAAAAAAAAGTAAAAAGAATCAAAGAAAGGATGTAACAATAGGATCATCTCAACGATAGGCTATTAGCCTCTTAGAATAGGCTTGTTATATTATGGCTATCTACTGAACCCAACTTACTTTTTTTAACAATTAAAATAGATTTTACAATGAAAGTAATATTTAAAATGGCACCCCTTCTTGTTTTGATACTTAGCTTAGGCAGCTTTATGTATGCAAAAACCATTAAAGAATCAATAATTTATGACGAAAAAAGTCTTGTAGGCACTTGGACCTGTCGGACAACAGAAGAACCCAATGATTGCAAGATTCTTTGGAAAGTCAATAAGAATAAAACGGATGAATTTTATTTTATTTGCGATGAGAATGAGCAATGGGGTAAGGGGACTTGGGTGTTGAGTCAAGGTATTATATTGCAAAAAACAAATGGTAAAACGTTAAAAGGTAGTATTTCATGGCAACATCAAGATGCTTTTACGCTCACTATTTTGGACAATGGCTATCCAGAATACAAAGGCATAAAACGTTTTTATACGCGCACAACCCAAAAAATACCCGCAAATGTTACTGCTGAAGCACCGCAAAAGAGTACATCCGCCGAAGGGCATTATAGTCCCGCAGGTGTAACTTGTATTTATTGTTTTGGTACAGGGATAATGACTTGTGATGTTTGTGGTGGTAGTTATAAAGGTTGTTCTACATTAGGTTGTCTTTATGGTAGAGCTAATTGTTCACATTGTAGGGGCAGAGCAGTGGATCAATCTGCTAACGCACATCAAAATGCTAAAGTTCCTTTTCTTAACAACGTTGTAGGCACTTGGCAGGCTTACGCATCGAACGATATTTTTACATTTCATGGGGATCCTTTTAATTACGGTTTCTTTTTAGAATGCAAAAGTGGTGATAGTAATTTAGCAGGTACTTGGACGATTGAAGATGGTCTGCTTAAGTTTGGTTTTATAGATTATGCCTCCATATGGCAACATTATTGGTTCAATTCTTTTAATGCCAAGGTCATGGAATTACAAAATACTAAAACAGGCAAAATTTTACGGCTTACAAAAATAAAATAAATAGCCCTATTCTAAGGAACGTGGAATAAATAAAGGATCACTTTTTTAAAAACCCGAAAAGAGAGCAAAAGAATTTTTTTTTGCAAAAAAATTTTGTTTGCTCTCTTTTCGGGTTTTAAAAGGGATCCTTTATTTATTTCGCGTTCCTAATGGAAATGGCGAAGTGATTATTATCAATGTAATTGATTTAAATGGGTAAATTTTTTGCAAAACAGAATTTTATCACCAAGAATAAAAAGGTGTCAATGGGTTCCATCGGCGCATTTTCAGTTCACTTTTTCGCTCAATAATTGATTTCGCAATTCATTCATAATCAATAGACTTGTTGCATGTTGATAATCAATGAGTTACAAAATCAAAAAATGCAATTAATTGGTTATCAATATTTTATAAATAAGGGTTTAATTAATGATTAATCACGCACAGCAAAAAAAATATTTTTCAAAAGGCTGTGTACGATTTTAAAGCGAACTTTTAGCCCCAATTAAAGGTTTTGACGGAAACTCTGTCATATCATTAATTTAATTTTACTGTAAACAATTGATTGTTAACATGCAACAAGTCTAATTATTGAGCGAAAAATAAATTTCCCGACTCCTAAGTAATTCAACGAAAGCCAAAACGCTTTTCATGCCTATGAAAAGCGTTTTTTGATGCCTGCACCGTTCAAAAACAGGAAAGTAATTGCGACCGAATTGGGCGTTCATGCCAAAACCTTAAGTAGGTGGCTGCAACAAGAAGGGATTCAACTGCCTAAAGGTTTAGTGAGCCCTCATTTTCAAGCCTTGATTTATGAAAAATGTTTGAAAAAAGGGTTGGTGTCTCATCATGTACACGAATGTCCGAAGATGTCCACTCCCCCACATTTGCTTTAAACCGCAAAAAGACCGTACCTTTGGGGTCTGAATTAGAAGTACTTTTATGATGTAAAAAAGGCTTTTG
>JBDLWG010000060.1:0-6290 GCA_039804385.1 Bacteroidota bacterium | reverse complement strand
TAGGATATGAAAATCAAAAATATAGAACTATTGAGTACCAATGATTATGGTTCTTACGTCTTGCCCAACATGTACCTGTATTATGCAGAAGCAGCCGCTATTTGTTTTGAAGAAAATCATTACCGAATTTAGTAAACCTATTTCAAAGTTGATCCTGAAAAATGAGTAAAATCAATCAACTCCATGACCAAGCAATGGATATCGCCGAAAAAGCGTTCTTGGCGCGGCAAAAAGGCGATAAAATGACGTTTATACGGCTTTCCAAAGAAGCTTTTTTGTTGGAAAAGGCAGCGGCTCTGTTGCTTAAAGATAAAATGGATATTGAGCCGAGTCGCTCCATCTTGTTTAAGAGCGCGGCATTTTTGGCTTATGACGCACAAGAGTATCAAGCGTGTCGAGACATGATTACATACACCTTGCTCGGCAAACCCGATGCCATTATCAAAGCCGAAATGAAAGCATTATTTTTAGAAGTGGATGCCATTCTTCAAAAAGTGCCTTCTAAATTTGAAGAAATTAAAGGTAAAATCGCGCTTTTAGAGGGCGGAAAAGAAATCATTCGAGAAATTGAAATGCGGTTCGCCCGCTATGGCTTGATATAGGTTCTATTTAATTTTATAAATCATTCAAAATCAATGCTTTATTGTTGTCAAGGCTTCAACACACAGCATTGAAAAAAGTGCGTAGCACCGCAACATTGGTAGATATGTTACGGTGCTACGCACCTTCCAAACGCGGGTGTGAATCGTTTTGCTACCAATGTTGCAGTGCTACGCACCTTTTTTGATGCTATGGGAAATGAATAGGGTTTCAAATCTTCACATCGGTAGAGATGCAATCGTTAATTTTCATCCTCCAATTCGGATTCAATATCATCAATCAGCGATTTCAGATAAGCATCGGAAAGGTTTTCTATTTCTGATTTGTCATAAATGGAAACCAAAATAACTGTAAAATCTTGTTCCGTTTCAATTTCTGAAACTTCTACCTCTACTTCTACAACGTGGGTAATAATCCGCATTCCGCCACTTTTGCCTCTGCCTTTACTTTTGACGGCAAGCCGAATCTTATAGGTATTTTCACGGATTAAGATACCCATTCTTGGATTCTCCAAAAGCTGCGTCTCAAGGTCTTTTAATTCCCCTTTTAGCGACGCATATTTCTTAGAGAGCCGCTTGGCATCTCTGTAAAAATCGTCAATAGCGATGATTTTACAATTCATGGATTAACTGGCTTAAAGGGGTTCCTAATTTTTTACCTTGTTTAATTTGGCGAACTTCTCGAAACGCATTTTTTAATTTGGTTTTAAATTTTAATAAATTTTCGAGTTGTTGCACTTCTTGGATCCAGTTTTCCCAGTCTTGAACTGCGATTTGAACAAACACTTTTTGCCCATTGCTATCTATTACATAATTGGTTGGTGGTATCAACATAGCTCTTTTTTCTACAAAAGTAAACCCATTTTTTGAATGGAACAAATAAAAAGAGAGTCCGTTCTCAAAAAAAGAGTTGAAATGTTATTTGAAATTTATAAATCATTTCAAATCAATGCTTTATCGTTATCAAGGTTTCAACGCACAGCATCCAAAAAGGTGCGTAGTACCGCAACATTCGTAGAAAACGGGTTACCAACCCATTTGGGAGTTGCGGCATTGGGTAAACGCCTTAAAAAAAATTTAGACGACACGTTGTTTAAATCTTAAAAAGGTGTACCTTTGTAATACAATTATTCCATCCCAGTTATTGAGCATTCAAAAATAGTTTAAATTAAAATCATTTAAAAATCGCAAATCGAATGGCAAGGGACTTATTACATCGTGCAGCGAAAGAAGCACTTATCAAAGAGGGCTGGAAAATAACATACCTATAACTCTAAATCAATCCGTTCTAAAATGGGTACCTTAATTCAAAAAAAGAAATTCTATCAAACGATTGTCGCAAAATATGTCGAACAATTGGCTCTACAATATGCGGAATCATTAGGTAATGACCTTGAATATCAAGCCATTATAGATTTGAAAAATAATCATTTTCAATTAGCTCGGTTAGGCTGGTCGAATCGCCAATTTTTCTATCAAATCTTGTTGCATCTTGATATTAAAGTTGATGGCAAAGTTTGGATTCAGCAAAATAATACTGAAATATTAGTTGGCGAAACCTTAGCGAAACAGGGCATTTTGCGAACCGATATGGTATTAGGCTTCCGCCCACAATATCTGCGCGAACAAACTGAATTTGCAACTGCTTGATTTTTTGAAATCAATGCTTTATCGTTGTCAAGGTTTCAATGCACCGCATCAAAAAAGGTGCGTAACACCGCAACATTGGTAGAAAACGGTTGACCAATCCATTTCGGAGGTGCGTAGCACCGCAACATTTGTAGCTATGTTACGGTATTACGCACCTCCAAAACGCGGGTGTGAATCGTTTTTCTACCAATGTTACGGTGCGACGCACCTTTTTGGATACTAAGTGGTTAATGTTGTCGATTCTTTAATTTCAACTACTTATGGGTAATGGATAGGATTTCAAATCTTGATATCCGTAGCGATGCCTTTTTGATAAATCACTCCAAATCAATACTTTATTATTGTTCGGTTTGAAACGGAGCCACTTCTTATTTGTCCTATAATAAAAATCGCTGGTACTTGCTCCTAAAAGCGTAAATTCAGTGATTTGATTCTCTTTTTTGTCTTTTTGAAAAAAAATTACAACAAAGTATCAAAAATTTAAAAAAAACAAAAAGGTATTTATATGTGTAAAAAGTTGATTTTTAAAATGTTTTACACATTGAAAATAAACAATATCAAATAACAATGTATTTACAAAATTAAAATATCTTTGTGTAAGTTATTTATTTTCAAATAGTTGTTGACAAATCCAAAAGGAAGTTATACCTTTGCATCGTCTTCTGTTATGCCATAACTAATTCCAAAAATACACCATTTGGGCGTGATCATTCGCTTCGCTTTCATAACAGTGAAGTGCCAATCTAACAAAAATATGAGAAAGCATTGCAACATGCACTCAACAATTAAAAAGTATATAGTTTTATCATTTAGTGAAATATTAACCTAATTTAATAAGTCACTAATGAATTGTGTAGCGTCGAAAGTGTTGTTGTAGCGTCAAAAATTTTAATTGTCAAACTTAGAGAGATTTAACGTATTAATAATGCCGTAATTTTCAATGGATTACGGATTAATAGATTTTTTTGTCTGTTTGATTCAACTTTTGTTGATTCAAGCATGATGTTTGTTGTGTCAATTACCTGAAGCATCAAAAATACGGCAACGCCATGACTGTTAAAATTACTTTAAAAGGCAATTTGGAATTTGGTACCTCCAAAACCTATGAAACGATGTTGAAAACACTGCTCCAAAAATTGGAAGTGTATTACAAACATGATTATTTGTTGAAATCGGAGGCTTATTTTCAAGCGGAGACTTCAAATATCGTCGTACCAAGATTAATTGTACCCATGTGTGCAGAAAAGACGTGGCGCAATACGGTTGGTTTTTTGCGCGATGCCGCACAGTTTGCTGTAGCAGGTAAGATGTCTTTGTGGGTATGCAACGACAAAAATGAGGTGTTGCAACGACACATCATTGAACCGACAAACGAGAAACTCGTGGTCAAGGCTTACCTTGTAGGCGCGAATGCGGTAAAAGCAAAGGATTATGAACTTGCGATTACGGCTTTCGACGATACTTTGGAAAAGTATGACCGCAATGCTTATGCGTTTGATTTGCGCGGTTACGCTCGATTCAAACTCGGTCAGTTGGGTGATGCCGCTTTGGATTTTACGCAAAGTATCGAATTGTTCCCAACGGCAGAAGCGTTTTTTGGACGTGGAAAAGTGCAGATGGCATTAGGCAATTTGGAAGGCGCGATTGGCGATTTCAAGTCGGCTATTGAAAATTCGGTGCCTTTGCAACCTATTTTCTGGCAAGCGCGCCGTGTCAAGGGCGAATGTCATTTGAAATTGAAACAATATGATAAAGCGATTTTTGAATTACAATTTGTTTCAAAAAGACCTTTTCCTGTTGAAGACCCGAATTTTAAACACCGTCAACGCTCTTGGGAGTTGTATGGACAATCCTTGTCGGCAGGCGGACAACGTGCCCTTGCAGAAAAGGCTTTTGCGGAAGCTCAAAAATTATCGAAAGACGAGGTCGTTAAACCGATGCCGAACTCAACTCGTCGCCCTGCTGTTAAATCTTAGATTGATTTTGGAACAGGTGTTAAAAATGGTTGTCGCAGATGCGACAACCATTTTTCATTTAGGATAAAATGGAGCAGCATACAACTTTCTTGTCTTCCACTAAGAACCTTATTGCAAATTTTTAATAATCCAAGGGTCTGTCAAACGCTCTTTTCTATTGAAATTAACGCCAATTCCAACTATTATTTTGCCTGATAATTGGTATTTTCGAGCGTAACCTCTGTCAATGATTTGTTGGAAGGCTTCATCTGCCGTTTTATTAAACTTAAATTCAAAAAGATAAAGATGTGTTTTCGTTTGAACAACACTATCTGCACGTCCTCTTGCGGTATGCACTTCGCTGTCAATGAAAACGCCCAAATATTTGAACATCAAATGAATCAATCCATGAAAGAAATTCTCTGCCAACAACGCGGCATCAATAAATTTATCCACCGCTTTCCCATCTTTTCGGACTTGTTTTTCAAATAAATTGTATGGAACGTCGGAGAAAAGCGTATTGACAATTTCCGCTACGCGTGTTAAATCATTGTTTTGAAACGCGGCACTCAAATCGTGAACGGTCAATTCGGCGGGTTTTGCCTCATAATTCGGGGCTAAACTGTTGATTAAATACGCATACATGCTATCTTGAACCTCTCGATTCGGATAACCCAAAACCATTTCACCCGTTGTAAAATCTCTTTTTTGGATAGTTAAATAACCTGTTTGAAATAAAAGTGGGATTAAATCTAAATTATCCAAATCATATTTGTCCAAGAGCGCACCCGACGACAACGCATTTTCAAACGTAAATTTGGTATGTCGTTTCATAATATGAAATAAAAAAGTTGGCGTTGCGCTTGTAAACCAATAATTGCGAAAATCTTTTTTACTCAAAAAGTTTAAAGTGCAAAAAGGATTATAGAGCGTATGAATGCCATCCCAACTGAATCCATTATACCAATGTTTCATCAATGCCAAAAGCGGTTCACGGTCGAGATTATGAAATTTCATTAAGATTTGGATGTAATCCTCAAAATAAAATTCCAATTCGGCTTGCGAATAACCTGTGATTTGGGCAAATTGTGCATCTAATGTCAGGTCATTCAAATGATTCAAATCCGAAAAAATAGATACTTTTGAAAATTTGGAAACACCTGTAATGAACAATAAACGCAAATGCGTTTCGGCATCTTTTAAAACCGAATAAAATGCTTTAAGCGTTTTTTGATTTGCTTTCGCCTGTTTTAAGCCGACTTGTTCTAAATAATCAATAATGGGTTTATCATATTCGTCAATTAACACAACGACTTTTCCGTATTTCGCGTGTAATTGTTCAATCAATTCCCCGAATTGACCTTTATACGATTTTTTGGTTAATTGAATGCCTTTTTTTGCGCGATCGTACTCAGTTCTTCGGTAATAGCCGCCGCTAAACCCAAATTTTGATAATCTAATTTCGCAAACGAAAGGTGAATCACAGGATTTTTTTGCGACCAATCCCATTTATCTGCTATCCATAAATCATTGAATAGCTTTTGATTCCCTTCAAATAACTCTTTCAAAGTCGAAGCAAAAAGCGATTTTCCAAAGCGTCTCGGACGCGATAGAAAATAAACGCCTTCTGTGGATGCGATTTGATAAACATATTCTGTTTTATCCACATACACATAATTACCTTCTCTCATTTTTTGGAAGGTCTGAACGCCAATAGGGAGATTTTTGAGTGCCATTACGCTATTTTTTTAGTTTTCTAACGCAAAGATACGCTTTTTTAAACCCAATGATGCTAAAAAAGTGTGAAAAGAAGAAAGCGTTTTATAATGACAAATCATCCTAAAAGGGTTTCATGTTGCCTCCATTTACCTTATTTTCAGAATCCTTTCTGTGTTTGTATCATATTGAAAATCAGTAATTTGTTGATTCAATATCAATTGTACCGCTTGCTCAATAATCGTTAAAGGCGCAATAAACCATTCTCGTGGCGCGTATCGCTTGCCTGTTTTATCAAAAACGTCCAAATCTAAACATGCTTTCCCAAAAAAATGGTGCAACGACGATTCTAATTGTTGTGCCTGCACAT
>JBDLWG010000059.1:0-3343 GCA_039804385.1 Bacteroidota bacterium | reverse complement strand
GTAAATCAGGCGTATTCGGTGAACTGACATTCACCACAAAATAATCCGCATATTCAAATAAGGTTTCAAAACAATATAAATAATCATCCGCCGCATTTTCATTTGGCGTAACCTTGTTTTTTCCAATATTAATTCCGATAATAGGCGATTGATCCGTTTTTGTGTAATTTTTTAAACGCGCTGCTAACGTATCTGCCCCTTCATTATTGAAACCCATTCGATTAATCAAGGCTTCTGAATCGGGCAGGCGAAACAAACGCGGTTGCGGATTCCCATCTTGTGGGCGCGGCGTGACCGTCCCAATTTCGATGTGTCCAAAACCCAATGCCGCCATATCTGCAAAATACTTGCCGTCTTTATCAAAACCTGCCGCCAAACCAACAGGATTGGCAAAGGTCAAACCCATGACTTGCCGTTCCAACTTTGTATCATCTATATGAAATGTTTTTTTGAACAAAAACCGCATCATCGGTATTCGTAAAGCAAACCGCAAAGTCCGCATGGTATATTGATGCGCCACTTCGGGTGAGAGGCGAAATAAGAATGGTTTTAAAATTGAGTACATCGATTCATAAGACTGTTAAAAAAGAGCGCAAAGATACGCAATTGTAGTCCATTTTCAAATAAAATAAAAATTGTATAATTACAAAAATAGCAAGATTTTAAATTAAAAGATACAAGTTTTGACAAACTTTAATAGATTTGCGACATTTTAGGTTACAAACAAAATTAATCATACGATACCATGCAAACCACTACACCACCCATTCAATTGCCTCCGGTTTACAGTCAATTGATGCAACATGCTATTTTTCCACAAGTTACACATGATGAAACAGCAAGATATAATTTTTTAGCCAATTTAAACAAACATTTAGCAACGGTGATTGCGCCTGCCAATGCTATAGCGTTTGAGAAACGGGTGCGTCCTGCCTTCCAACGAAAGCAAAAACGCGATTTTGATTCTCGTGAAGAGGTCAAAACAGCCATGCAGCGCGACCCGCAATATCAAACTTGGAGCGCACTCCGCCGTTCAACAATGGAAATGCGCCAACAAGCAGGGAGAAGTTTGGTCTTGCGCCAAGCCGAAAAATTAGCCAATCGCGCTCAAGATTTGAATGCACAATCGCCTGATACGTTGATTTTGAATCCCAATGTCAAAGTCCCTCATTATCTGTCGGTGATGGATAATCATTGTATGCCCGGAAGTTATCATACAGAACTCCTTGATAAGGACGTAAGTGCAGCCGCAAATTACGATTCAGGCATTTTCGTAACGACTGCGGGCGGTTTGGGTAAACTTTCCGATGGCGGCGGCAAAGCCATTGCTCAATACGTCAAAACGCATTTTCCCACTTTCGCGCCCAAGCGCATTTTAGACATTGGTTGTGGATTGGGGCATAATACGTTGCCGATTGCGCAAGCGTTTCCAGAGGCTGAAGTGATTGGCATTGATATTGCCGCGCCGATGTTGCGTTATGGACATGCGCGGATGGTGGCATTGGGCATTCAAAATGTAAAATTCATCCAAGCCGATGCTCAATTCACTGATTTTAAAACAGAAAGTTTTGATTGGATTCAATCCACCATGTTTTTGCATGAAACGTCGTTTCGAGCGATGTACGGGATTGGTAGAGAAATATATAGATTATTGAAAATCAATGGTTTAACGCTTCATATTGAACAACCACAGTATTCGCCTGAGATGCCTTTGTTTGAACAATTTATCCGAGATTGGGATGCGTATCATAATAATGAACCTTTTTGGGGCAAAATGCACGATATAGATGTCCGAGCTTGGATGGAAAATTGTGGTTTTAAAAAAGACAAAATGTTGCAATTTGGCGCACGCGCCGTCAATGATAATGAAGACTATACCCAACCGCGATTGCCCGAAATCGAAGATCATGGGCGTTCTGCGGTTTGGAATGTGTTCGGGGCGCGGAAATCAGCATGTGTTAGGGAAGGCGGGTAAATTGGAACGCGGATGACGCGGATTGGGCGGATTTTCACGGATTTTTTAGTTTTAAGTAATTGGACAGAAATAAGCTATCAAAATGTAAATAATTGGAAATCAGCAAATTAAGTTGCGTCAAGTTTTAAACGTCTACGGCATTCGTTATGATTTTAGCAATTTCCGCTTTGGAAATTTTTGAAATAGGATGCTTATGATTTGAAAGATAAAAAGGATGTTTTTAGTTAAAATTTGCGCTTTTCAACTGAAAATATCCTTAAAATCCTTGAAATCATCAGCATCCTATTTCAAGAATTTTCCAAAGCGGAAATTGCTGTTCTTATTTTATTTCGTTTAAAACCAATTGATTATGAATAAAAATATAAATGACATCATTTTAGCTTCCAATAAAAGTAAAGGAAAACGACCTTATTTTTTCGATGATGCGGCGGTTGAACGCGTTTTGAATATCACGATGGCAGTGGCGCAAGAATTGGCAGTTACGCGGGAGCGTTTAGATACGTTGGAAAGACTCTTGGAAAAAAAAGGGATTATCTATCCTGCTGATATTGAATCGTTTACGCCCAATGAAGCGCAAGCAGAAGCTCGACAACGAGCGCATGCAACGTATATCGCACGGATTTTGCGCATCGTGCAACAAGAAGTGGAAGCGATTCGGCAAGATGCGGCTTCCAATCGAAGTATGGAGGATATTGCAGAAGAATTAGGTCAATCTTAAAAAAAACTATGGTTTCAATCATCGGAACGGGTAATGTAGGGCATCATTTGGTAAAACGATTGCATCAAAAAGGCATTCTTATCGACCAAATTTATGGACGCAATCCGCAAATAACCCAAGATTTAGCACAAATGGTGGGTGCAAAACCACTGTTGAAGCCATCTGAATGGTTGCGTTCAACGCGTGTGTGTATTGTTGCTGTGTCAGACCATGCGATTGCAGACATTGCAACGACTTTCGCGCCCTTTATCGCACCTGAAACTTGGGTCGTGCATACTTCAGGCACAACACCTTCAACGGTTTTTAAACCTTTTTTTAAAAATTTTGGTTCGCTGTATCCCTTGCAGACGTTTTCATTGGGACGAGAGCTTGATTTTGAAAAAATCCCTATTTTTGTGAATGCGAATCATGCAGAAGGTTTGATTTTTTTAAAAAACATCGCGTATCATATGAGTCCAAAAGTGTATGAATTGCCCGATGAAAAAAGAGTGGCTTTACACCTTGCGGGCGTTTTGGCGAATAATTTTACCAATCATTTATTGCAAATCACTCAAAATGTTTTAGCAATGGAGGATTTGCCTTTTGAAATTATTTTACCTTTATTGGAAGAAACGGTTGCCAAAGTACAACACGCGCCGCCTCATGCGATG
>JBDLWG010000058.1:0-3193 GCA_039804385.1 Bacteroidota bacterium | reverse complement strand
ATTGCATCGTGCGTGAAGTATTATTCCAACTATGAAACGGTTATTGGAGCAGGTCGGCGCACGCGTTCCAACAATTCATCGCGCTTGCTTTGCCAATGCGACATCGTTGCAGGCGGTATCGTCGCTATATTTTGACAGGCTTGATACCTTTTCCAAAAATCGTAATATAACACCGCATAAAAACCTAAAAACGGAATCAAAAAGCCAAATCCCCAGACAATTGGTTTATTAACAAGGATTAAAATAATTAAAAATATTAAATACGATAATATAACAGATCCTACTCCAACGCCTATGGTTACAGGTGCTTTAAATTCTAATTGTTCTACGCGGTTGTCTCGAATATTTTTAGCATACCAAAGGGCTGGAAAATGCAGCGCGTAACCAATGCAAAAAGGCAAAAAACCTAAACACAAAGCGATTGTTTTGCTGAAATGGGCATGATACGGTTGTGCCACTGCAAAATCAGTGACTTTTGCGTCATTCAAAGATTGAAAATATTGATTTATATCTTTCTTTAAATCAATGCGTTGTGTATCGGATAATTTTTGATAAAAATTATTCGCAATTTCGCGTTCGGCTTCTAAACGACGA
The DNA here is from genome assembly GCA_039804385.1 of Bacteroidota bacterium. Lineage (GTDB taxonomy): Bacteria > Bacteroidota > Bacteroidia > Chitinophagales > Saprospiraceae > JAAFJT01. The sequence continues at coordinate 2,599 of JBDLWG010000058.1, read as the reverse complement.
TGATTTTGTTTAAAAATGGGAAAAACCGCCTTATCTGGAAACGTATTGCGGTATAATTCCAATAAATGTTCTACGACAGGTTCATCTTCTTCCTTTTCGATGATGACTAAAAGCGGTTTGGTTGCCGTGAAAATATCCGAAGTCAATTGATTGATTGCCTTATTTTGATTTTCTTGATACAGCGCATAATAACGACTCAATGGAATCGGGTCACCCACTTCCAACAAAATTTCCGACCGAAATGTATGTGCATCCGTATAAGTCAGCCCAACTGGAACGATATGTAATTCTAAATCACCATGTAACGCATAATTGCCAAATGCCATACGTGCCGCGCCTTTCTGGGATGGACGCAATTGTTTTTGGGTTTTCGTCGAACCTTCTGGGAAAATCAAGATGGCTTTTTTATCGGCTAAGGCTTGATACACGTAATCCATCGTCGCTTGATTGTTTTTCAGACTGGCATAACCATCTCGAAAACGAAAAATCGGAATCATATTTAAGGCTTCCAAACATTTGCGATAAAAAGGTTTCGCAAAAAGATCGCCCCGTGTGATGAAATTGATTTCCACGTCTTGCAATACGCAAGCTAATGTAATCGGTTCGCAAAAAGCAGTTGGATGATTGGACGCGATTAACATGGGTTTGTCGACAGGTACTTTTTCTGCACCTGAAAAATATATTTTTCGATAAAAAACTTTTAAAGCAAGGGTTCCCAAAGGACGTGCGATGTAATATAACATATTGGTTTCAAACTAAATATATAATAAAATGAATTTGAATTTTGGAAAGAAATTTCCCAAACAGTTGATTTTTTTACGCACAAATGTAAAGAATCTTTTTATTTTCGCGCTATGAATCCAGTAGAAAAATACTTAATCGTTTTAGGCGGCGCAACCGCTTCGGGCAAAACGGGACTCGCTATCGCATTGGCGCAACATTTTAAAACAGCCATTGTATCTGCCGATAGTCGGCAGATTTATCAAGAATTGAATATTGGTACGGCAAAACCGACGGCGGAAGAATTGGCTGCTGCCAAACATTATTTGGTTGGACACGTCTCTATCCAAAATGATTATAATGTGGGTCGATTTGAACAGGAAGCGATGCATGCTTTGAACGAAATATTTTCAAAACAAAATATAGCTATTTTGGCGGGTGGAACAGGTTTATACCTTCGCGCTGTGTGTGAAGGTTTGGATGAATATCCAACGATTGACCCCCAAATTCGGTTGGATTTGGAACAACTTTTTGCAGAGGAAGGTATTGTTGCATTACAAAACGAATTGAAAATCAATGATTTAGCTTATTTTGAAAAAGTAGATTTGAATAATCCACATCGATTGATACGGGCTTTGGAGATTTGTCGCGGTACGGGAAAGCCGTTTTCGGTATTTCAAAAAAAACAAAAAGAAGCGCGTCCTTTTAAGCCTATTTACATTTTAACCGATTTGGATAGAGCTTTTTTGTATGAACATATCAATCAACGAGTGGATAGGATGTTGGCAAATGGGCTCTTGGAAGAGGCTCAACAATATGAACCTTTTCGGGCATTAAATGCGTTACAAACAGTTGGTTATCAAGAATTTATGAATTATTTTGATGGAACATGTGATTTAAAAACAGCGATTGATAAAGTCAAACAACATACGCGCAATTACGCTAAACGACAAGTGACTTGGTTTAAAAAAGAAACGCATTGGCAACGGTTTCATCCCTTGGCAGTGCAAGATGTGATTGATTTTATCCAACAAAGCATGACTCATAAGTAGTGCTTTAAGTTAATAGTTCTGAATTAGGATTTTTAGGATAATTTGGATTCAATTGGGATTGATTTTTAAGATTTTATCCTAAAAATCCTCATTCAGAACCGAAAGAACAGCAATTTCCGCTTTGGAAAATTCTTGAAATAGGATGCTTATGATTTCAAAGATTTTAAGGATATTTTCAGTTAAAGAGCGCAAATTTTAACTCAAAAGATCCTTTTTATCCTTCCAATCATAAGCATCCTATTTCAACCATTTCCAAAACGAAAATTGCTGCCTAAGAAGGTCTTTTTCCACCAATCAATAGGATTCAATGCGATGCAAAAAAAACTCTACTATAAAGGTCTCTATGGCGATAACTCCATTGAATTTGTGGAGGGATTGATACATGTGCATCCATTTGGCGTTATCGGGAAACGCTATGCGGGTAAGGTGAACCTGCATGCACATAATAATATATTCCAAATATTTATCATTGAATCAGGGACTACTGAACTCCAATATGATGAACATGTTTATGAAATTACAGCGCCAGCTTTTATGACCATTCCTAAAAATGTAGCGCATGGATTTCATCATAAAGACGAGGTAAGTGGTTGGATTATTAGCCTTTCCGATGCGGTATTGGAGCATTTATTACAGCGAGAAGCTGATATTATGATGGAAATTGATGCCATTCATATCAGTACATTTGACCCGCAAGAAGAAAGGTTAGTGGCGGTTTATAAAACGATGAAACGTTGTATTGAGGAATATCGCAATAACTTGGCGGGTAAACAATTGATGTTGGGCAGCCTTGTAAGTCAATTGATTGTGCAATTACACCGTTTGCC
>JBDLWG010000057.1:0-3038 GCA_039804385.1 Bacteroidota bacterium | reverse complement strand
TACCCACAGAATAAAAAAAAGGTGCGTAGCACCGCAACATTTGTAGCAAAATGGAATTGGAACCCGCGTTGGAGGTGCGTAGCACCGTAACCTTCACATCGTTTCTACAAATGTTACGGTGCTAAGCACCTCCGAAACCGGCTTATCCATCGTTTTTCTACAAATATTGCGGTGCTACGCACCTTTTTTATTTTGTAGAATCATTTCAATGCTAATAATCATTCTGTGGGTAATGGATAGGGTAACAACTTCGCCGACCTTGATTCGATACGAATACGTTGATTATCAATGATTTGAATTTTGATAGTTTATTTCGATTCAACTACTTAAATCCTTGAAAAATAGCTTCATAATCGAAGCAAAGCTCAAAAGGGGCAGAATGAGTTATTCTGTTTTTTCTATTTTTAAAAAGAGATTGTTTGGCGAAAATGGAGATTGCGGTAAATTTTGACTTTCGGAGCCATCCTTTTCAAAATAATGCGATTTCACGCTTGTTTCTATAAAAAAAAGGAGTTGTAAAAAATAGTTTAAAAAATATTTTACAAACTATTGTGTAATTTAAAAAAGATTTTCATAGTTTTGCCTTCTAATTCAGCGATTGTATGAAACCTTTAAGAATTTTAAAACCACAGGAAAATAGCACGAGCAAGGAAAATCGTCCATTGGAGCCATTGAAAACCATTCTGAACCTTCTGTATAAGTCCGACGGGAATCAATTGCCCCTTCAGTATATTACTAATTTATTTTGTTTAAATACTTAATTTCTAACGTATGAAAATTAAAATACTCTCATTATTCTTCATTTTAGGCTACTTGCACACGGCAATCGCCCAACGCATCATAACGGGAACGGTTAGCGACGGCGGTAAAGAAATGCTCATTGGCGCAACGGTTGTCGTAACAGGTACAATCAAAGGCACACTCACCGATGTAAACGGTGGCTTTTCCCTTGAAGTGCCCAAAGAAGCAACAACACTTACGTTTGGCTACACGGGATACGCCAGCAAAACGGTGTCAATCGTTGGCATTGACAAACTTGATGTCTCGCTCGTAGGCGGCAAGTCACTCGACGAATTCGTCGTGACGGCTTTGGGTGTGGTTGAAAAAAAGGCAAAATTGTCTTACGCAACCCATAAATTGGATGGTAAAGAATTCAATGTATCGCGTAGTGGCGACATCTCGAAGCAATTAGCGGGTCAAGTGCCGGGTTTGTCCATCACGTCGGGCAATGGCTCGGGCGTGTCTTCCTCTCGGATTGTACTCAGAGGAGAATCTTCGCTCAATATCAACAAAAATCAACCTTTGATTGTCGTTGACGGGGTTGTGATTTCTAACAATTTGGACGGTATTGGCGGCAACGCGGATGCGGGTAACAATATGCCCGTTGACTACGGAAACGGTTTAACCGACTTGAATCCCGACGATATTGCCGATATTTCGGTTTTGAAAGGACCCAAAGCGGCGGCACTTTACGGCTCACGAGGTGCAAACGGTGCGCTGGTCATTCGGACCAAATCGGGTTCGGACAAAAAAGACGGTATCGGTATTGATTTCACAACGGGCGTTTCGACGGACCGATTGGGCAATTTTTGGGACGAACAAACACAGTACGGCGGCGGATTTGACAATAAATTTAGAACCGATTGGGGTGGCAATTACGGCGCACCAACGGACGGTGCTTTGATTTCTCAAACCATTCAACGCGAGTTGGCGGCAGGTATAACGCCCGCACCAACGCCGAATCTAAAAAGCCTTAATCGGCGCGGTTTCTTCGATACGGGCATGGGTTTTAACCATAATTTAGGCGTTTCTTTCGCAAATGACAAGATATGGGGACGTATTTCGGTAGCAAGTTTGGAAAAAACGGGCATCGTACCCAATACGGAATACAATCGTAAAAACTTGGGTGTGCGATTGGGCGCAAACGTTACGGATAAATTGCGGATTGACGTGTCGGCTAACTACGTGAACAGTGCTTCGGGCAACCTACCTGTTATCGGCGGTGGCGGCGAAGGTATCATCAATAATATGTTTTGGGGTATGAATAATTACGATTATAATACTTACAAAAATTATTGGGTGCAGGGTCAAGAAGGCATTACGCAAAATTATTTTTTGTCTTGGGGAACCAATCCTTATTTGATTGTCAACGAAAATTTGAATAAATTTAACCGAAATCGGATTTTTGGTAACATCAAAGCAACGTATCAATTCGCAGACAATTTATCTTTTTTCGTAAGATCAGGAACGGATTTCTACGGCGATGCGCGTAATTCACGCCGTCCGTCGGGACAACCGAACTTTTCACGCGGTATGTACCGAACGCAAGATGTGAATTTCAAGGAAAATAATATTGATGTGTTGTTGAGCTACACGCCAAAGATTTCGGATAAAATGGGCTTAACGTTATCGGCAGGTGCGAACCGTATGGACCAAAGTTCTTCCAATAAAGTGGTGGAAACCAGAGTTTTAGGTATTCCGGGCGTTTATAATATTGGCAACGCGGGTGATGTTCCAAGATTGACGCAAACGGATGCTACAAAACGCATCAACAGCGTTTACGGAACGGCACAATTGGATTATGCACAAAAAATTTACGTGGACGTAACGGGCAGAAACGACTGGTCGTCAACGTTGCCACTTGATAATAATTCCTTTTTCTATCCGTCAGTCGGTGCGAGTTTTGTGGTTTCAGAAATGATGAAATTGCCTAAAGTTATCAGCTTCGCGCAAGTTCGCGCAAGTTGGGCGCAAACGGGCAGCGATACCGACCCCTTTTTGACACAACGGGCGTTGTCATTCGGTACTTTGCCGAGTTCCGTGGTGAATCCATCTTTGTTGGTCAATCCGAATTTGAAGCCAGAACGCAGCAACGCACTTGAATTTGGCGGTGAAATCAATTTATTTGACAACCGTGTTGGCTTGGAAGTCAACTATTACAACCGTTTGACAACCGACCAAATCCTTCAAACGCCGATTAGCCAGTCTTCGGGTGCAACAAGCCGACTTATCAATGCGGGTAAAGTAAAAAATTCGGG
>JBDLWG010000056.1:0-5951 GCA_039804385.1 Bacteroidota bacterium | reverse complement strand
TTAATGCTTGATTCGGGAACCTTTTTTAATAGGAAATACCGATTTTTTTATAAATGAAATGCAGTAACCATGCTGGGCCGACCAATAAAAATTGAATATCTTCTAAAAAAGAAGGTTTTTTACCTTCGATTTTGTGTCCAATAAATTGTCCGACCCAAGCAATCGCAAAAATACCAAAGGATACTTTTGCCAAAGTACCTGCATCACCCACTGCGTGATAAATCGCATTCACGCCCAAAAGCATCGCGCCACAAACAGCTGCCATGCCCAAAAACATCGGCATCGACATTCGCAAGTAGTACAACAATGTAATTGCATACAAAATCGTTGCCCAATTCGTCCATAAACCGCGTTCCACAAACGGAATCGGCAAAGCATAAAGCAGTCCAAACAAACTGAACACAATACTGGGTACGCAAACCCAATGTATCAATTTATTGGTTGCATTTTGATGGCTTTCGCCATATTTGTCTAAGAGCCAGTCAATCTTTTGCATTTGCTAACATTTTATTTTGAAAAAAAGGTAATAATCGGGTGTAAATTACGCAAACGATTTGAATTGACACTAAAAATATCGTATATTTTTTTTACATACGCATTAAAAATGGATAAAAAAATTAAAAAAACGTCCGAAATCAAGATTAAAGTAGGGCTGAATGAGGAAAAAATGCCTGTGCAAATGACTTGGAGTTCGTCAGACAACGCACAAGGCGCACACCCGCAAGAGTGCAAAGCGATGTTGCTCGCCCTTTTCGACAAAGACAGCAAAGATACGCTCAAAATTGACCTTTGGACCAAAGATATGCAGGTCAGCGAAATGGATCGATTTTTCTTCCAAACGCTGAAAGGATTGGCTGACACGTACTATCGCGCCACCCAAAACAAGGAATTGGCAAGTGTGATGCAGCAATTTGCAGGTTACTTCGGAGAACAAACCGAGATTATTCCCCGAATGTGATATTTTTATTTGAATCAGGAATGAGAGCATTTTAGGAATTTCAAGGATGCATCTAAGTAGTTAAACTAAAAAGCTATCAAATGTAAATAATTGAAAATCAGCAAATTAACTTGCATCAAGTTTGAAACTTGACGCAAGTTTTGTGCGTTTAATTGAGTTCAACTACCTATTTGGATTTTTTGCAAAAAATCTAAATAGATGCATCCTTAATTCCTGATTCAAATATTATAATTAATTTTTACACGCGCCATCCGTGTATTTTTTAATGCCGTAAGCCTCCGCTTCACAGGCATTATTATACGTCTTATTATTGCAACCACAAACGGGTTTAGTTTCTTGCGGGCAAGATTTAGAACGTTTGGTTTCCTGACAAGTCCCAATTTTTTGTCCCGTAGTACAAGAAGCTGCAAAAGCGATGATGCCAACAGGCAATATCAAGGCGAAAATGGTTTTCAAGAATGCTTGTTTCTTCATTTGAAATGCACTATTTTTTAAGAAAAAAGATGAAAACGCAAAATTGCGTCAATTTTCACAATTGACGCAATTTGTCTCGAAAAAATTGTATTATTTTTTAAAATGGAACTCTTTTTCAGCTTATATTAAGTGTCCCATCCGCATTTTCTTGGTTTGGAGGTAAAATTCGTTTTCTACTTGCGGCGGTATGACAATGGGAATACGCGCTTCAACCTCAATGCCCATTTTTTCTAAAGCACTGACTTTCAATGGATTATTAGTCAATAGACGAATTTTGGGAATATTTAACTGTTGCAACATCTCTCGTGCCACCTCATAATTGCGCCCATCTTCAGGAAAACCTAATTGCACATTCGCCGCCGCCGTATCCACTCCTGTATCTTGCAATCGATACGCTTTTAACTTATTAATCAAGCCAATACCGCGCCCTTCCTGTCGCAAATACAGTAAAATGCCACCTTCTTCCCCAATCATCCGCAGAGCAGCATCTAATTGTTCACCGCAATCACACCGTTTTGAACCAAAAATATCACCTGTCAAACACTCCGAATGAACCCGCACTAACGGGGTTTTTGAACTATTTGCCGTTCCCTTTTGGGCAACCCATGCCAAATGTGGCATTTTTTCATCTATACGATGCGAAAAAGCAATCAAATTGAAACGACCAAAAGGCGTAGGAATCACTGCTTCGGCTTGTCTTTTCATCATATTTTTCATATTTTACCATAGTAACAAGTCAAAACGAAAAATGTTGTAGTGCAACTCCTACAAATAAGGTTTGTGGATAAGCTCACGCCGCGAGAAGGGAGAGAGAGCGCAAAATTTAAAAAAAAGATTTTTTTGAAAAAAAATCTTTTTTTTAAATTTTGCGCCCTCTGAAAGTTTTTCTTTTCCATCGGAAAAAAAACGCCCGACGCTGCGCTTTAAACGCAAGGTCGGGCTTGGGGCGACGATTTCTTTGATGTTCTTTTGAATGTTTTTTCGCTTTTCAAAGCGGTTCATCAGTAGTAACGTCTGCTTTTTGCGGCGGTCTCCATCGAACTAATGATGAACGCGCCTGTAGTGAATGCGAATGCTGCTGTAAACAAAATGACCATAGCTTTACAAAATTTGTGCTTGTGAAAAAATTAGATTCTAAAAAAAATTCAGTTTGTCCTTCTTAATCGTTTAACATTTTACTACTCTTTTAGACGCAATTTTTTTCAAAAAGGGTACTTTTTTTAAAAAAAAATGCTGCAGCAAAAGTAATTGTGTTTTTTGAAATATTTTGACTTTTTTCAAAATTCAAAATATAAATTTAATTCTTATGATTAAAACAAAAATAAATTCTGTACTCTAAATAAGGAATTTCCTTGAAATGAAAAAGCCAATACACAATGTAAATGTATTGACTTTTTCAAAATTAAATTTAAAATATATGTTAAACAATGTTAACTTCGTGTTAATTAAAATTTAAGGTACTACTTATTGATACTTTTGAAAAGTAAGACCATGGATAAAATAGCCGTCGTTTTGGATAAAATATCCGCAATGGTTTTGTTCCAATCTACGGTTTCGCCTTTTTTCTCATCTTTAGCTTTCACCTCCGCGTAACCGACATTGATAACACTCCCTTTTTGCACTTTCGGATACACCTTAAAGAAACCATAATTTTTCGTTTTTTGCAATCGTCCATTGGGATGCCGCACTGTAATCAAACGAGCGCGCCCATCTTTGTTAACGCCCGCCGCATAAGTCTCTACATAATGGTAGGCTGATTTAGCACCAATATAAGCCACATTGATTTTGCCCGATTCAAGGATTTTATCTTGATACATTTCGTTTGCTTTTGTCGCACCCAAAATCGTCACGAAATCTTTCGATTTCGGAATTTCAATGACATCTCCTTCTCGAATCGGCAAGTCAAAAGTCGAACCTTTCCCATTCGCAGTTTGCTTAGGGGTTAGAATGATGTATCCAATATTGTCCTCTGCTCTGAAAAGGGTCACCCCTTCTGGAAAGGCTTCAGGCGTGTAATTGCCCGCCCGCAACAATAGCTCGCCCACCGTTTCATTCTCTTTCGTCAAGGCATATTCACCAGGGTATTTCACTTCGCCATTCAGCGTTACGTATTGTTGTAAATGAAATTTGGGAACGGTGCGCACGACAATTTGGTCATAAGGATGCAATTGAAAATTGGCATCCCCACTGACTTTTAAATCCCTATCAATCGTTACCGTTGTTGCAGTCGTCTTAATATCCTTTTGCAAATCCACTCTAAACACCACAACTTGAGCTAAATCAGCTTCCATCCGCAAACCACCTGACATCGTTAACACATCTTTCAAGGTCAAAGTCTCGTCATAATGATACTCACCTGGTATCCGCACCGCACCAGAAACTTTCACATTCGCGGTATCGGTGTAAGTCAATTTAGAAAAAATACGCAATTCATCATTCGGCATCAACGTCAAATTTTCAACCGCCGCAGGGTTTTGAATTGCTCCATTCAAATCATTGATTCTGATATATTGAATTAATCTACTATTGGATGTATCGGTACGAACAATATAGGCAAATGGAGTTGCATCGGGTTTTAAGCCACCCGCTAATAGCACCAAATCATTGATTTTCAAGGATTTGCCAGGGTCATATGGATATTTTAAATTCGGTGTTCTTACAGCTCCTATGATTGTAACACTATCTTTACGGGCATATCTATCTAATGAAAAAATATACAATTGGTCATTATCTTGAAGAGCAATATCTTGTTCACCATAAGGTTTATTTAAAATATCTTGCAAGCGAATCAACTCCGTTTTAGCTGTTAAGTCTTTATTCAAACGCTTCAAATACGCAACATCTAATCGCGCATCCCTTTTCAAAATGGATTTTCTTAATAACTCGCTAATCCGCATCCCCGAAGAAATCTCATAGGCTCCTTGTAAATCCACTGCGCCTGTAACGGTTACAAAGTTTTCAAACTTTTTAGGAATAGACTTGATAGTCACCACATCCCCATTCAATAAGTCAAAATCTCGACCAGATGTTTTTAAATCATTATATGGAATATCAATAATTTTTTCCTTATCATTAACAAAACGCTTGACTTGTAAAGTCGTCACGTAAGCATTTTCGGCTAAACCACCCGCATAAAAGAGTAATTTATTCAAATTTTCCCCTCTCAATAATTCATATTTCATGGGGCGCACAATAGATCCACCTACTGTAATAATTTTTTCAGCCACTGGCACACTGATATAATCATTATCATTCAAAAAGAAATCTTTTGTTGCAATCGAAGGATTCGTCAAATATTCATAAATATCCACTCGTTTGCGCTGTCCATTCGACCGAATGAGGTCAATATTCCGCAAACTACCAATATTACTCGGACCTTGCGCAAAAACAAGGGCATTAAACGCCGTATTCAAAGCCGAAACCGTAAACGTACCCGGATTTACGACTTCACCCACCACATTCACCGAAATCGTGCGCGTACCTGAGACAATCACTTCCAAATGCTCAGGTGAAAAATTATAATAAGGTCTGTACGCAGCAGCAATAATTTGTTTTGCTTTTCCATACATAACGCCTTTCAAATTAATTCGAGGCATTTTGTCAGGATTGATACTCCCATTTTTGCCCACCACAAAACTTTGATTGTAATAAACCCGAGAAGAGGCAATACTAATGCTTATCTTGTCATCTGTCCCTAAAATATACGATTCGGGTGTTTGATACGTCTTTTCAGCCACATAAGTAGGGATTTGCTTTTGCCGAAAAGCATGTTGTCCCCAAACCGTGACGGGTATCGAATCCCGATTCGTTTGCGCCAATTTATCTCCAAGGGCTTCTTCCAAAGAGGAACCCGCTTTTACATCTTTGACAATTTCAGTAGCCACATCTTTCGCGTCTTTGCGCACTACTTTTTTATCTTTATCATCGGTCGCTTTCACTTTGTCAACAGCCGCTTTCACTTTGTCATCTATAACAGCTTCTGTATCCTCCGTTTTCGGTTTTTTCAAGCTTTTTTCCGCTTCCAATTCAAGCATCGCCTCTTCGACCTGCTTTTTTACTTCTTGTAGCTGATTAAAAGACACATTATCAATATTCAAAAAAATGCCTTTCTCTTTCAGTTTGTCAGACACTTCTGATTCGGTGAAACCGCGTCTTGAAATTTCATTTCTTATTACCGAAGGATCTACTTTCTTCGCTTGCCCATAAATTTGGGTCGTACTGAGTACTAAAAATACATAGAATAAAAATTGCTTCATCATATTTTATAAAAATGATTCTTGTAAGGGGATTTATTTGAGATTGATTTTAAATTTAAGGGTGCAAAGTTAATCCTTTATAGGTTATCGGGTTCTAATTTAAATAAAAAAAAATACAAACAATTAACATCTTATCAGTCAATTGTTTGTATGTTTTAAGAATGAGATTCGAGTCGTTTTCTATTTAATCTAAGTTGCGCGGTAATACCATTTTGGGCAGAAAAAGACTTTTGGGGAGGTGTGTGCTTTGCTTTTTTGAATGG